>JACCYR010000414.1 GCA_013696385.1 Acidobacteriota bacterium | reverse complement strand
CTTCGGCGAGTTTTTCTTTCAACCCAATTTGTTTGTCAATATCGTCAAAACGATCTTTCGCTTCACGCTGCCACTTCTCGAATCGCTCTTTATAATCTGCCATAACTTTTAACCTCTGCTTGTTTATAAATACGCTCAACCGGCATTTTAGTTCCCGACCAATTTATTTTACACTACTAATGCAATTTTCTTAAAAACAGCGCGTTCTGAAATTGCCTGTAAAGCGAGCGAAAGGGAAATAAATTATTATGAAAAGTTACAAAGTTTTAGTTTCAACCGTATTAAGTTTGATATTATTTTTTTGTGTTGCCGCCCAGTCCCAGTGTAAATCTGAGAAAAATAAAGAACAAGTAAATAAAAAAACAGATATGAATAAGAATGTTTCCGATAAAAAAATGCCTGACGAAACGGTTTTAAAATCGGACAACGGCGAACTAAAAATTATCGCCGAAGGCAGCTATTCCAAACCGGAAAAACCGTTTATTTTTGTGGCGCGTTCGCCGGAAACTTATGCACAACTGCAGAATTTGGCAGAAAATTTGCCGCTTGCCACAGAGATTGATTTTGGCAAAGCGACGGTTGTCGCAGCATTTGCGGGAACAAAAAACACCGGCGGATATTCTGTAAAGATAAAAAAAACGGCTGGTAAAATTGTGATTGATGTGGCTGCGCCGCCAAAAGACGCGATGACAACTCAAGCATTAACAACGCCATTTCAGGTTGTGCTGATACCGATTGAAGAAGGCAACACATTACCATTGGACGTTTCGGGAACTTTGGCAACCGCGATTGAAACTTACAAAATCACGTCCGGCGAATTTGAATATTCGGGCGGTTTTGCAGGAATCCAAAAGAAATTTGAAGCAGAAGGAACAATCGGAATTTTGAGTTACAGCGATTACATTACGCTCGTTTTTAATCTTTCGGGCAAAGACGCGGAAAAAGCACGGAAATTAATTGAAACTGCTTCAGGCGTGATAAAAGACGGAAAAATTGAGGTAGCGCGGCTCGATGCCGGAAGTTTTTCGGAAAATCCGAAACCACCGCTGAAAGTTTTGGGAACAATGGAAAACGACAAACTCTCTCTGATATTTGAACCGCTGCCAACGATGGTTGCCGATGGTTTTCAAGCACGTGGAAAGATTGAAGCGGCGCGAGTTAAGTAAAGTCTTAAGTTGTTTTTCTAGTTTTGAATTAAGATAAAAAAGATGAAGTTAATTTTATACGCCTCCAAATTTCGAAAAAAGTCTTTCGGTTTCTAACTGTTTCACAACAAAAAAGCCGACGCTTTTTAATGTGAAAAAGCGTCGGCGGAGCAAATGGATTTTTGTCATCAATTATTGCGTAACCGTAAATTTAGCTGTCGGTTCAAGCGTTTGGTTGCTGACGCGGTCACGAATCTTGATTTTAAGTTCGTAATCGCCGGTCTGCATCTGCGTTGTCGGAAGCAATCTGGCGAGTGTCAGTCGTTGTCCCGCATCGCTTAAACCTTCCCAGTTTTCCGCTTGGCGCAAAACTTCTTTGCCGCCTTTCATTAAAATATACTCAACGTCAACCGCCGGACGCAGTGTCGTTTGATCAATTCCCGAGTTATAAACCTGTAGATAAACACCAACATCCTGCCCTTTTTTATAAACACCAGCGAGATTTGGAATTACTTTTGCCGTTCCGATAACGAAACTTCCGCCAATATCTCTCTCGGTTGTCGAACGAAGCGTCGAAGCCAAAATCAAGGTCGAAGTTGAAAGTTTGCTGTCGTCATATTTTGGAACGGTAAAGCCGATATTGCGGATACCGCGATTTCCTGAAACGACATCGCGCACCACGACATCAACTTTATAAGTTCCGGGCGTTAAAGCAATCGCTTTTTGATAAACGGATTTTCTGTCCTTTGCTTCGGCGAGTTCTTCGGTGGATGCGCTGGTTGTTGCCGAATCTTCAAAAATGCCGGAACGCTTTCCAGACACCGCCGTGATGCGCCCGAAAATGTTCATTCGCGCGGTTTGCAGTCCGCCGACGGGTTCAAAAACGAGTTCTTTGTTGTTGGCTTGAACTGTAAATGTCGTAACCACGCGGTCGTCGGATTGGCGGAAAAAGTCAACTCGCAAATCAAAATCAAGCGGATTGTTGTCAATCACCGGCGAATCGGTTAAAGACGCTTGCAAATCGCTGAATTTAACTTGCGGCGGTTGACTTAAATTCCTGATTATTTCCAACTTGCGGAACGGATTATCTTGTTCGCGTCCATAATATGTTTGTCCGGCTCCCAACTGACGTTGAGATTTATCACTGATTCCGAGTTGTTCGGCAGTTGTTAAACCTCCGCCCGGCACGTTGGCAAGCGCGTCTTTTTCATACGCATTCCGCGCAATGCGATATTCGCCCGTTCCCGTCGGGTCAACAAATTCGATTTCAATGCCGTCGCCGACATTATCAAGATGACGGTAAAACCACGTTTCAAACGGATAAGTTGTCGTCGAACCGCCGCCTTCATAGCTTGGACGGTCGTATGAGCCGCCTGCCGGATGCGATTCCACGCTGTCAGGCTTGCCATGAGCAATGTAAATTCGTCCTCTATCTGTTTTCCAACCCGGAATACCCGAAGCATAATGCTCATTAGCATAGGCAATGCGCTCATAGTATTCTTCCCGATATTCATTTTCTTCCGTGTCAGGATTCGGGTCGCGTCTGCGCCAAAAATTTTCGATAAAGTTTTCGCGCTCTTCATTGGTTTTTAACGCTTTGAACGCTTTTTTTTCATCGCTTGTAATAATATAGGCGACATCGTTGGAAAGCCATTTTTTATAAACTTCTTTTACTTCTTCCTTAAAATTACGCGGTTTGTCATTTGGGTCTTGACTTGGCGTGACTTGGGCAAATCCGGTTGAGATACTAGCCAACAAAAATGATGCCGTCAACGCCAGATTGCGTATTAAATTTTTCTTAGACATAACAGCAAAACTCCTTATGCTTACGGCAATTAAATGCCTTTTTTGCTCACTCTCCAGATAAATTTTAGCTTTTAAATTTTAGACAGTAATTCTTAATTGTTCAAGATGCGGTGAGATGTTTGAAAGGTTGCCTATCGGTTGCCAAATTTTGTTAATCAGCAAAAAGCCGAAAATGCGAATAAGATTTCGTAAATTATTTAACTTCCCGCCACTTAATTATTCTTAAAAAGTTAAATATGGTTGTCTTTGTCTTTTGAATTTTCGTTCAATTCATAACGGTCACGGTCGCGTTTTTCGATTTTCTCTAAAATATCGAGCGGTTCGTTGTCCTGATAATCAATGCCCATGGCGTGGGCGTTGGCTTCCGCATCAGATTGGTCAGGCGTTGGATTGTGACCGAAAACACTTTCTGCGCCGCTGTCACTTGCATCTTCCCATTCGGCATCAATATCGCCGCCCGAATCAGCGGGCGAAGTAAAATGATGTTCGCGCAAGCGTTCTTTTAATTCATTCGGAGCTTGCGGCGCGTGGGCGATTTCCTCCTCCATAAACTCCTTAATTTCTTCATCCGACAGCGGTTCGTTTTCGTAAAATTCCAAATTTTTGCCCGAAATCATATCTTTGTCCTCGTTATTTTCCATAAATTTGAGAATACCACACCAAAAGCCGGTAAGAAAAGAACGAATTCGTTAAATGAAAACGATTGATTGCGCCGAAGGAATTTCAAAGCGTTTGCGGCAGCGCATATTTTTGCACATCAGCATATCATCAACCCGCACCATATAATCACGCGATTTTTCCAGCCGCGCCCGGTCGTGTTCATTTAAATTACGCGGCGTATTTTTCTTTTTTGTGCGTTTTATCCAGCGCACATCGTAATCGTTGCGTTCACGGCACATCGGGCAAACAAAACTCGCTTTTTTTATTTCCTGTCTTTCATCAAAAATATCTTTTTCCTGCATAAAATAACATCCGTCGGTTCAAACAAGTTATTTACAATATTTCATTATAGACTATCTCAGTTTATTCGGGGAGAATTTTTTTGTAATTTTGTTTTTTTGTAATTTGAGGGTGGAAATAACAAAAGCCGCGAAAAGTTTTGCAAACTAATCACGGCTTTTATTAGATTTCCGACTAAGTTTTAACGGCGATAATATCTTCTTTGTTTGGGTTTGATTTTGTAGGTATAAATAGCCGAACCGCCCGCGCCGACTCCCGCGCCGATTAACGCGCCCTTTTTACCGCCTAAAATTCCGCCAATCAAACCACCTGCGCCCGTTCCCGCCGCGATATTAATGACATTGCGGTGACGACGATAAAAACTCGGCTTATTATAAATCCGCGTTGTAGTTGTACGTTTTGAATAATAGCGTTTGTTTCTCGTTTGAGCGTTTGCCGTGAGCGGCAGCATAATCGCCATCATTGTCATAACTATAAATGTTGCTAAAATTTTTTTCATTGCTTTTATTCTCCTATCATTTTGAAGGTCTTTACCTTCGACTGCAAAATAGAAAAGCAATCATCGTGCCAAAACCGAAATGTTGAAGTTTCAATGACTTACAAGTAAAGGGCGCAATAAAACAAAGTCTAATTACACTATATCGGACAAAAATAAACGGTATCAGTCAGGCAGAACAATTTTTCAGGCTGACACTAACAAATAAAATTTTTGCCTAACTTGTTTACAGCAAAAAAAGCCGCAATGCAAAAAACATCACGGCTTTTCTTTTTTGGTTTAAGCTAGTTTTTAGCGATAAATTCTTTTCTTTTTCGGTTTCAGCACATATGTATAAAGCGCGCCGCTTCCCGCGCCAATTAACGCGCCGTAACCCGCGCCTCTTTTACCTTTAGTGAGTCCGCCGATTAACGCGCCTGCCCCGGTGCCGATACCGATATTTATCAAATTACGATGTCTTTGATAAAAACTCGGACG
>JACCYR010000408.1 GCA_013696385.1 Acidobacteriota bacterium | reverse complement strand
CGACAAGATTTTGACTTTGCTCTCGCCAAATTTTTGCAAAAAAGCTAAACTAACCTGAGTCCTGAGTAGAAATTAAGCGTAAGAAATCAGATTTGCAAAACACAATTTGTAATCTAACATCTTTAGTTTCAGCGTATTCCATAATCCGTGCCAACTCCTTGAATAGACTCGCGTGGCAAATCTTTCCCATAATGAACTGAATATTGCTTCGACTCTTTCGCGGATTGTCGAATGGAGTATTTTCAGCCTTTGACTCGTTATATCTGCCCGCGTCAATAATAGAACTCCTTCTTCTTCATACATTTCCAGTTGAAACTTCTTTCCCCGATAACCTAAATCCGCCAAACACAAACTGCCTTCTGTCATTAAACTTGCCAACATTCTCGCTCCCGCACGGTCGTCATAACTGGTTGGCAACAACACGGCTCCAACGATTTGTCCCGTCCGTGTTGATAAAACGTGCAGTTTGAAGCCGAAAAACCACCCTTTGCTTCCTTTCCCAAAATACGCTCCGGCATCTCTCAGCAAATTGACGCGCCCGTGTCTGATGCGCCTGACACATCGGAATCGGAAATGAATCTATCAGATAAATCTCATCTAAATCGGTGATAGCGAGTGGAACACTTTCTAAAATCGCTCCCATTTGAAAACTCAACCGATGCCATCTCGCCAACCATTGTTTGTAACCCGGAAGATGCGGAAAGGCCTGTGGATCATTGGCTTTGACCAATAAAAAGGTGCGTTTCAAGGTGGCACATCCAAAATAACTCTGCATCATCGCCACCGCTATTATTTCCGCATCCGTGCATTTCGGATTGTGATTGGACTTTCGCCACTTGCCGCCGTTTTTCTCATTTTTCAAGCCATCATCCGCCAAACAATAGACTAAAATCAACTGTGCGGAACGCCCTATACTTCTCATTGTGTAATCTCCTTTTTTTGAGTAGGTTTTCTGTCTAAAATTATTCTACTCATTTTTTGGAGATTACATAATTTTCAACTCAGGACTCAGGTTTAGTTAAATCATAGCTTGTTTGGTTTTCGTATCGCTCGACGAGTTTTACAAGATGCTCGCCAAGTTCAGTTTCGTCGGTTATCAATCGCGGCTTGCCGTAAACGTGAACAATCAGATAACTCCACGTCGGCACGGTTGAATGCGGCTCGGTATACCAGCGCGGCGAGATATAAGCGTGTGCGCCCGTGAAAATTGTTAAGACTTCCTCATTTTGGGTTAATGTTTTCCATTGCGGATTAGCGCGGGCGAAGTGAGCTTCCAAAACAAACTGCCCGTCGGCTTCTCTCACAATTTCAAACGGAATGTGCGTGGCGATTGGTTTGCCGCCGTCAAAACTAATGACGGCGGCAAACGGATTTGCTTGAATAAATTCGACAATTTTTTCTTCGTCGGTTTCTCGAAACTGACTTTGAATAAACATTTGTTTCTCTTCTCCTCAGCAAGGGGAACTTTCGATTTTCTCGGTGTTTTCGTTTTCATCTCCGGCGCGGTCAATGTGCGCGACAAAGCAGCCGGCTTGCGCGTTGCGGACGTGCGCGAAAGCTACTGTACCGTTTACAAAAAGCGATTCTATGGTTTCGTTAGCGGTTTCGCCGTTTTGTAACCTTGCGTCAATCATCACGCCCTTGTCGTTGTAAGCCCGAAAGACAAGCGGAAATTTGATTCTGCCGTTTTCGACTTCGGGCGGAAAAGCGTGCGTGTTTTGATACGGTTCGCACACTTCGGCGTGAATGTAAATTGGTCCGGTTTCGTTATACGGATGGTCAACGTCGTTTGGGCTGTAAGAAAAAACAATGCGCCGGTCGCCCGTCACAAACTGTTTAAGACAACTGCGGCACGGACCATAGCCGTTTTCATTGGCAATGGAAACGAACAATTGATGTCCGTCCCGGTCAATCATTTTTTCGCGGATTTCTTGCGCGAGTTCCGGTTTAATCGGTAATACTTTAAATTTTGACATGCTTCTCCTACGGTTTCGTTTGAAACCTTTTTCTTGATTTTAGTTTTGATTTTAGTTCGGCGTTAGCCGATGTTTTCAGTTGATTGCTCTTTGTCGAGCAGCATTTTTTTACGGTTCACGCCCCAACGATAGCCGCTGACATCGCCATTCGCACCGATGACGCGATGACAAGGCGTGACGAGGGCGACCGGATTTGCCGCACAAGCGCGGGCAACGGCGCGAATCGCTTTCGCGTTGCCGATTTGCCCGGCAATTTGTTTATACGAGCGCGTTTCGCCGTATGGAATGCGCCGCAGTTCAGCCCAAACTTGCAGTTGAAAAGCCGTCGCCTGCAAGTCGAGAGGAAGTTCAAGTGTTTTTCGTTTCCCGTCGAGATGCTCGACAATCGCTCGCAAATAATCTTGTAAATTATTCGCGTCGGGCTGAATTTCTGCGGCGGGAAATTCTTGGACTAAACTCGCCGTCAATTTTTGGCTTGTTTCGCCGAAAGCAACACGGCACACGCCTTTTTCGGTTGAAGCGACAAGCAATTTTCCTAAACTGCAATCGGTAATCGCAAAACTAATGCGAATGTTTTTGCCGCCTTTTTTGTAAGTTGCCGGAGTCATTCCCAAATTTTGAACGGCTTTTTCGTAAAGCGAACGGCTCGAACCGAAACCGCTTTCATACATCGCCGTTGTTACGTCGGTTTGTCTGACTTGTTTTTTGAAATTGTCCAATCGTTGCGCGTCCGCAAATTCTTTCGGCGATACGCCGAGTGCGCGCTTAAACGTGCGCTGCAAATGCGACGGACTGACATTTAATCGCTCGGCTAAAAACTCAAGCGAAATTTCGCCATCGCAATCGTTTTCGATTATTTCGCAAGCCTTCACAATCAACTCAACCGTGACGTTTATCGAGTTCGACTCTTTTGGGTAACACCGTCGGCAAGACCGAAATCCGGCGTTTTCAGCTTGTTCGGAAGTCAGGAAAAACGAAACATTTTCGCGTTTCGGGCGGCGCGAACCGCACGACGGTTTGCAATAAATTCCGGTTGAACTCACGCCAAAGAAAAACGCGCCGTCAAATGCGGAGTTTTTGGTGTTGACAATTTGCCAACGCCATTCGGCAACTGATTCGTGGCTTAAAACTTCTGTTCTCATAACAAGACTTATACTAACTCACAAATTAAAGACGATTCTATCCGATTCTTGCTTTCAAATTTATTTCTTAAATTGCTAACCTCTACACAAGGGCGCAATCCAACAAATCATTGGACGTGAGGGCAAAACAGCGACTTTCTTAAAACGGTCTTTGGTTTCCCTGACGTTGCGTGAACTCGGTTTCGCCCCACGTCAATTCGGTCGTTAGAAACAGCCTGTAGCCAGCAGAAACAAAAATAATATGCTTAGAAACGGAGAATCATATGATACGAAAAGGCACTGATGAAGACTTCGAAGAAATCTTTACTATCATTAGTGATGGGGCAATTGCTTATAAAGGAATTATTCCGCGAGATCGGTGGCATGAGCCTTATATGACAAAAGCAGAGCTAAAAGCACAGATCGAGGATGGCGTAAGATTTTCATGTTATGTTGATAAAAATCAAATAGTCGGAGTAATGGGAATTCAGGATAAGACAGATGTAGATTTAATTCGCCATGCGTATGTACGAACTAAACAAAGAAAAAAAGGAATAGGAACACTCCTACTTCAGGAACTTATAAAAGATTCAAAGAAACCGATTTTGATTGGAACCTGGAAGGCTGCCTATTGGGCGATAAGTTTCTATGAAAAGCACGGTTTTTATCTCGTTGATGAAGAAGAGAAGAATCATTTACTAAAGAAATACTGGACGATTCCAGATCGGCAAGTTGAGACTTCAGTTGTTTTAGTAGATAGAAAATATAAAGAATCAAAAGATTTCTAACAAGTCATTGCACCGGAGCGGGTTCAGCGGGCTTGTCATCCGCAAGACTCGGACGCTTCACCCGTTGTGTCCCGCCCGGTGAATTCCAGTGTTATGCCGCCAAGTCGTAAGCATATATAATCAAACCCATGATGAATCATACAC
>JACCYR010000264.1 GCA_013696385.1 Acidobacteriota bacterium | reverse complement strand
CTAACTAGCAATGTAACATCAGTATATTACTGTTTACTACTTTATTTTGCAAAAGTCAAAGTTTTTTCGCCCGCTGCGATTCTTGTGCTGCTATAACTTTTTATTAATCTGATAATTAAAAGAAATGCTTTCAACAATGAAAGCCGACCGTCAGTAGAAGGAAATAAAGACTGCGGACGCAGAAATTGCTTGTAAAATGCGTCGGGGCTTTTACTGCTGTCAATCTTTTATCAAACGCCGCAATCAATCTTATTTTTTGTTGTTTTGTGTTTTGTGCGGTTACTTTTTTGTCTTTCGGAGTTTCAAAGGAATTTTCTGCCTTGCTACATAAAACTTTTAATCAAAAACTTTGAAGAGAATTGGACGGCTTGGAGAAGCATCGGCGGCAAAAGCGGCAATTTGCAGATTTAGAAGATACGTGCCGTCTTTAATTTCATCCGGCACGAAAATCATTTCCGTAATCGTATTGTCGGGAAAACTTTGTTCCGATAATTGAAAACTTCCCGGTTCAACATTCCAAAAAACGCGATGATTCGAGAGTTTTCCTTCATCAAAAGTGCGGTCAATCGAAGGCATATCAACAAGCAGATGTTTGATGCCTTTTTCGGCGATAAATTTTATCGCTTCGGTTGAAAAAAACGGCGACGGCATTTCCGTG
The DNA here is from genome assembly GCA_013696385.1 of Acidobacteriota bacterium. Taxonomy (GTDB): domain Bacteria; phylum Acidobacteriota; class Blastocatellia; order Pyrinomonadales; family Pyrinomonadaceae. Next base: position 2,238 of record JACCYR010000264.1, on the reverse strand, counting down.
TAGTTTCTGGTTAACTTGCTTTTATCGTTTGGCAGAGTTCGGATAATCAACGCTTGCAAAAAGTTTTCGCTTCCATTTTTTAATGCGTTTTCGATTGCTCTTTTCGTTATTAGTTTGTCTTGCGCGTCCAAATTTACCGCGTAAGTTTCATCGGTTTGATTCGCACTTTCGCTTTCAAGGGAAATAAGCGTTGCCGGAACGAACGCATCTCGCAAACAATCGTGAACGGAAATTCTCTCGTGTGTAATGTGTCCGACGCATTCGGTATGCGTGCCGTTGCAGTGCGGAATAAATTCATATTCTTCAAAATTGCAGCTTCCGCCGCGCCGCGTATCGCCAATTAAATTTTCAGCTTCGCAAGGTTTCGATGTCGCTCTTTCAACGCCGTAAGCTATGGGCTGCTCGCCGCTGAAATTCAAAGGAATAGAAATATCAAGCGGATTTGTGCTGTCAATTTTGTAATTTTGATTGTTGATATGAATTGAAACAATCATAAAGTTTTGATTTTTTCCATTACTTCAGTCAAATCAATTTTGCGCGTGTCTTTAACTTTCGCGCAAACTTCCATCAATAATTTATCCTGCGCGTTGCCTCTTTGTTTTGCCTCAGAATAAGGCAAATCTTCGCGGAAGGTAACCATCGAATATTTAGAAAAGTAATCCGGAAAAGTTTGTTCGAGTTTGGTTTCTAATTCTCTTTTCCGCACAAAAACCGGATTGGCGACGGCATCGCGCATCTCGTAAAAATTTTCCTCCGCCATATCCGCAATTGCGTCCGTATTTTCTTTTCGCAAGCGTCCATATTCAATAAAAACCATTTCCCAATTAGTGCTGTGTTTTTCGATAAGCCCGTCAAGCACGCGGCAATCTTCAAACGCGCAGTTCATACCTTGTCCGTAAAAAGGCACGACGGCGTGCGCCGAATCGCCGAGAAGCAGAGATTTTCCGCCGACATTCCAAGGAAAACATTTGATTGTGCCAAGATTTCCTGTCAGATTCGTGAAAAAATCGTGGATGAGCGTTGGCATCAACGGAATCGCATCAGCAAAATTTGCACGGAAAAATGCCAGCAAAGATTTTTCATTTGTTAATTGCTCAAAACTATTCTCGCCCGCGTGTGCTAAAAAAAGCGTGCAGGTAAAACTGCCGTCAAAATTCGGCAGCGCAATCATCATAAACTTGCGTCGCGCCCAGATGTGCAGAGCATTTTTCTCCATCTGAAAATCGCCTTTTTCATCCTGCGGAATATGCAGTTCTTTGTAGCCGTGTTCAAGCCAGCTTTGCGAAAAATTAAAACGCGGAATACCGCCATGCAGCATCGCATCACGAATCTTTGAGCCTGCGCCGTCGGTGGCGATTGTCGTATCGGCTTTGATTATTTTTCTCTCGCCCGTTTCGGTATTTTCCAATAAAACTTCACCCGTTTTGCAGTCAAAATCGACGCATTTTTCGTTGAAATAAAATTTCACGCCCGCGCTCTTTTCAGCTTCGTTTATCAACGCGATGTTCAAACCGCTCCGGGAAACCGAGTTGATATATTCGCCTTCGCGTCCGCTATACGGCAAAAATTTTGTGCTTCCGTCGGCGGCGTGAACCATTCGCCCAAGCATCGGCACGGCTTCGGCGAGCATATATTCGTCCAATCCGACTTCGCGCAAAGCAGCAATTCCTCTGTCAGACAAGGCGAGATTTATCGAACGCCCAGCCGAAATTTCCGTTTTTCGCATATCTCCGCGAGATTCGTAGACGTCAACTCCAATGCCGTGTTTGGCAAGATAAATGGCAAGTAAAGAACCTGACAAACCCGCGCCGATGATGATTATTTTCTGTTTGACCATTGGTGATTATTTCAAACAATCTTTCAAAATTTTCGTAAACCGAAACACATCCGCAAACGAATTATAAAGCGGAACGGGCGCGACACGGATTACGTCCGGCTCGCGCCAATCGGCAATTACGCCTCTGTCGGAAATTGCTTTGAATAAACCTTTATCCGAATCCTTGACGTGAATCGAAAGTTGGCATCCGCGCAGATTTTCGTCCAAAGGCGTGATAACGGAAATGCGGTTATCCTCGATTTCGCCGAGCAGAAATTCTAAATAGCCGGTTAGTTTGCGTGATTTTATCGTCAGATTTTCCATTCCCGCTTCATCAAAAATATCGAGCGAGGCTTTCAAAGCGGCAAGCTGAAAAATCGGCGGATTCGAGAGTTGCCAGCCTTCCGCGCCTTTTATCGGAA
>JACCYR010000256.1 GCA_013696385.1 Acidobacteriota bacterium | reverse complement strand
ACGCGCGGAGTCCGGCACACGATTCGCGCTTTTGCTTCAACCAAACATCCGGTTTTGGTTCACATTGTCCCGATGCGGCGATGCAATTTGGCGTGCGCTTACTGCAACGAATATGACAAAACGAGCGAGCCTGTGCCGATTGCCGAAATGCTCAAACGGATTGATAAACTTGCCGAATTTGGCTCATCGGTTATCACAATCTCCGGCGGCGAACCGATGCTGCACCCAGAAATTTACGAAATTATCGCACGAATTCGTTATCACGGAATGATTGCGGGTTTAATTTCCAACGGCTATTATTTTCAGACCGAGAAAATCAAAAAATTAAACGAAGTCGGACTCGATTATCTGCAAATCTCGATTGATAACGTCAATCCTGATGAAGTTTCCAAAAAGAGTTTGAAAGTTCTCGACGGCAAACTAAAAAATCTTGCTGAACACGCCAAATTTAAAGTCAATATCAATTCGGTTGTCGGCGGCGGCGTGGCAAATCCCGACGAAGCGTTGATTATTGCTAATCGCGCTGTTGAATTAGGATTTTCCTCAACTGTCGGCGTAATTCACGACGGCGATGGTTTAATAAAAGGTTTAACGGAACGCGAAAAGGAAGTTTATAAAGAAATCAAAGCCAAAGGCACAAGAAGCTACGCGCGTTGGAATTGGTTTCAAGATAAGTTAGTAGACGGCGGCGAATACGATTGGAAATGCCGCGCCGGAGCGAGATATTTGTATATTGACGAAGCGGGAATCGTTAGTTGGTGTTCGCAGCAGCGCGGAACGCCCGGAATTTCGCTGCACGAATACACGCACGAAGATATGCGCCGCGAATATATCACGGAAAAATGGTGCGCTCCGACCTGCACGATTCAGTGCGTTCATCAAGTCGGACATCTCGACGCTTGGCGCGACCCGCAAATTTCATTAAATGATTACAATAAACACAATGGAAAAGGCTTGAAAAAAGAAACTATTTCGCGGGTTTTAAGTGCAGAGTAAGGTTTTAGATACAAAAATTTACGGATATTTTGAAATAATTCGTCCAAATTATCTTTATGCCCGAAACTTACGCCGAAAACAATAAAAAACCAATCTACAATCGGCGATTCTTGATTGGTTTGGCTCGTGCCTTTGGCGGCGCGATTTTATTTTCCTTTCCGTTGTTTATGACAATGGAAATGTGGTGGAACGGCTTTTTTATGGGCAGATTTCGCCTTGCGCTGTTTATTTTTCTGTCCATTCCTCTGCTTTTTGGGTTGTCTTATTTTGACGGCTTTGAAAACACCAACAGATTAAAAGACGACGCGGTTGACACTTTTGTCGCTTTTGCGGTTGGGTTTATCAGTTCGGCGGCGATATTATCCGTCTTAAATTTAATAAATTCGGATATGTCCGCCGATGAAATAATCGGTAAAATCTCTCTGCAAGCCGTCATCGCAAGTTTTGGCGCGTTGTTCGCTCAAAGTTTGCTCGGCGGCAATACCGACGATGACAAAAGCGATGATAATCCAAGTTTGACGGTTCAATATCTCGGACAGTTTTTTTTGATGGCAGTGGGCGCGATTTTTCTTTCGATGAACATTGCCGCCACCGAAGAAATGATTTTGCTCGCCTACAAAATGACGAATTGGCACGCCATTATTCTTGCACTCGGAACAATTTTAATGATGCACGCCTTTGTTTATGCCGTCGAATTTAGCGGGCAGGAAGAAGTCAAACCGAAGGGAAGTTCAATGTGGAGTGCTTTTTTTCGCTATACGGTTGTTGGCTACGCGATAGTTTTGCTTATCAGTTTTTATCTTCTCTGGACGTTTGGAAGAGTAGATGGGACGGGAACGACCGAGTTGGTTAAATCAATTATCGTGCTTAGTTTTCCGGGCGCACTCGGCGCGGCGGCATCGCGCCTGATTTTGTAAGCGGGAATCAGCGGGAAAAATATGTCAGAACAAGAATCGAAACAAAAAGATTCGGGCGACGAAAATTCGGAATCCGAACAAGCAACCGAAAACCAAGAGAACGGCGAACAACAGGAAGTTCCGCTTTTAGAATGGATTGCGGCAGGCATCGGTTTTGTATTAGTTGCCGGAGCAATTGGTTTTATGCTTTATCAAGCGGTAACTTCAAGATTTGCGCCGCCAATTATTAAAATAACAATTGAATCAGTAGTTTCCGCCGATACGGGTTATCTGGTTATTTTTGAAGCACAAAACACGGGCGAAGAAACCGCTTCCAACGTTGCGATTGAAGGCGAAATCAAAAACGGAGATGAAAGCGTGGAGAAAAGCGATGTTACGATTGATTATGTTCCTTCCCGCTCTAAAAGAAAAAGCGGATTGTATTTTACAAAAAATCCGCAGCAATTTGATTTGCAAATCCGCGCCAAAGGCTACGAAGAACCTTAAATGAATATTAAAACGGCAAATCGCTCCGCTTGATTAACCGGAGCGATTTCAGCCAAATGTGATACAACTTCGGAGTAGATGATAGATAAGAGATGATAATTGTTAGATTATTATCTCTCATCTTTTGTCTATCGTCTATCTGTATTGACAAATTAAGTTAGTATCAGATTAACTTTGCGTTCTTTGTGTAATAAAGATTGTTTCACGCTGGAGGCGCAAAGAACGCAAAGAAAAGCCGAAGCGTTCCAATCTAATTTGTCAATACACCTATCAGTTATTCCAAGAATTTCACTATATTTCAAATAAATGAATTCGCCATATTTTGTTAAACCGCTTGAACCTTAAGCGGAAACCTGTCGCCCGTGGCTTGCCGGAATTTCAAAATTATAGGTTTCACCGTGCGCGAGATAAACGATTTTTTCGCTTAAACCGGCTTTTTCGGCGGCGCGTTTGAAATCTTCAAGCGGTGATTTGAAAACATCGTAATCGTTAAAATGAATCGGAATCACGGTTTCAGGCTGGATGATTTTTATTGCTTCTACGCCTTGTTCGTCGTCCATTGTAACCAAAATTCCAAGAACGCGAGTTCCGCCGAGATGAATCAAGCCGATGTCAATTTCGGGGAATTTTGGGGGATTTCCTTTAATTCATCAATCACGAGCGTGTCGCCGGAAATATAAAGCCGCAAAGTGCGCGTCCCCGTTTCAGTTTCAAAATCAAGAATGCTTCCCATCACGTTGGGCAAGGCGAAATCAACGATTCCGGGTCCGTGCTGACCGGGCATCGAAGTAATCCGCAGCCGCGCCGCGCCTTTTGTAAATTCGGTTGTTTCCCAGGTATCAAGCCCGATTCCGCCGCGAAAATTCTTCGCTTCGAGTTCTCCGACGGCTTGTGTTGTCGTTACAATCGGCAAATTTTTATCGAGTTTTTCTTCGACAATCTGGTCAAAATGGTCGCCGTGATAATGCGACAAAACGCACAAATCAATCGGCGGCAAATCTTCTATATTGATTGCCGGATTAGTCAATCTCTCCGAAGTCAGACCGTAGCCGAGATGAACGTGATCGCCCGCGTGCAGAAAATTCGGGTCGGTCAAAATTGTAAAACCAGCGTAGCGCAAGATAATGGTGGCAGTTCCGACAAAAAAGATTGAACCTTTGTTAAAATTCGGTGAATCTGCGGCGGCAGAAAGTTGAAATGTATTTGGCATTGAAAACCCTTCCTTGTTCTTTGATGTTTTTTAGAAAAATGCTTTATATAGAAGTTAGCACATAATTTTTTTGACAAGCAAGATATTTTTACAAAATTTGCTTTCCGGCTATCTTCGCGGCACATCTTCGCCAACCGTCCAGACAACAACCGAACTCGAAAGACCTAAACCTGAAAGCCGCCCCGCCATCATGACAATTGTTTCACCTTTTTCGACCACGTCTGCTTTGAGCAAAGTTTTTTCACCTTCTTTGAGCATTCCTTCGGTAGTTTTTGAATCTTCATGGCAAAGCGGCTCAACGCCCCAAATTAAAGATAATTGATTTCGGACATCTCCGGTCGAAGTCAGCGCAAAGGTTTGCAGACCGGAACGAATTGACGACAATCGCCGCGCCATCACGCCCGATTCGGTGAAAACCGCGACTTTATCAGTTAAAATCTCCCGCGCACACATCGCGGCGGCTTTGCACAACGCTTGCGAAGTTCTGCCCGTCGGTTCTTCCGAAAATTTGACGGGACGTTTTAATTTCGTGGTTTTGACCGTTTCCGCCGAATCAATAATTCGTTTCATCGTCGCCACGGCTTCGACCGGATATTTTC
>JACCYR010000356.1 GCA_013696385.1 Acidobacteriota bacterium | reverse complement strand
TTGTATTGATTTCAGTAACACAAACAAGAAAATCATTAGGATTGTCCGCATAATAACGTGAAAGTGCGAGTCCGCCGATAATTGCTCTTTCAGTGCGAAGTTTTTCGAGAAGTTCGCTAGCGTCTTTCGGCGCACGAACAACAAACTCGTTAAAACGCGGCGCGGAAAAGGGAAGTGTGAAACCGTCTATTTCAGAAATTTTTCTGGAGGCATACGCAGTTTTTTGCGCGTTCTGCATAGCAACTTCCGGCAAACCTTTTTTGCCCATCGTTTCCATATAAATTGTCGCGGCAAGCGCAATTAAACCTTGATTGGTGCAGATGTTCGATGTCGCTTTGTCACGGCGAATGTGCTGTTCGCGGGTTGCCAAAGTCAGCACAAAACCGCGATTACCGTTTTTGTCGTAAGCAACTCCGGCAAGTCGTCCGGGCATTTGCCGCACGTATTTGTTTTTGGTCGCAAAAAGTCCGACATAAGGTCCGCCGTAAGATAAGGGAATGCCGAAACTTTGACCTTCGGCGACGACAATATCCGCGCCGCACGCGCCCGGCGATTTTAACAAACCGAAAGAAATCGCTTCCGTGACGACGACAATCAGCAACGCGCCGACTTCGTGCGCTTTGTCCGCCAGAGTTTGCAAATCTTCGATACAGCCGAAAAAGTTTGGCGATTGAATCACGAGCGCAGCAGTTTTATCGTCTAATTTGCTCAAATCATCTGCCAAAATGCGCCCCGATTCCTTATCAAAATGAACAGTTTCAATCGTCAAATTGCCGTGCTGCGTATAGGTTTTTGCAACTTCCAAGTATTCGGGATGAACGGTTTCGGCAATCAAGACTTTATCGCGGCGCGTAACTCTCTGCGCCATCAAAAACGCTTCCGCCATCGCCGTTGAACCGTCATACATTGAAGCGTTTGCCACGTCCATTCCGGTTAATTGGCAAACGAGCGTTTGAAATTCAAAAATATATTGCAGAGTTCCTTGCGAAACTTCCGGCTGATAAGGCGTGTAAGACGTGAAAAACTCCGAACGCTGAATCAGGTGGTCAACAATTGTCGGCGAATAATGTGAATACACGCCCGCGCCAAGAAAAGAAGACTGGCGCGAAGCCGTATTCATCGCCGCCAATCTTTCCATTTCCGCGATAACTTCTATCTCAGAAAGCGGTTCGGTAACATTTAGCGCACGACCTAATTGAACATCGGCGGGAATTGAACGAAAAAGTTCGTTTGCCGAAGCGAGTCCGAGTAGTTCGAGCATCTCGGCGCGTTCTTCGGGCGAATTTGGTATATAACGCATAAATTTAGTCTAGGAAGTCTAGGAAGTCTGGAAAGTCTAGGAAGTCAGAAAGCCCATTTTCTTCTTAAACTTCCTAGACTGTCCAGACTTTCCAGACTTCCTAGACTTGTTCGGTTTCCGAAAGGTATTCCTCGTATTCTACGGCTGAAAGCATCGCGTCGGCTTCGAGCGGATTATTCATTTTAACTTTTATCATCCACGCTTCACCGTAAGCGTCGTTATTGACGGCTTCGGGATTATCGTTTAAACCGTCGTTGGCTTCAACAATTTCACCCGCGATTGGCGTAAAAATCTCCGAAACGGCTTTCACCGATTCAACCGAGCCGAAGGCTTCGTGCGCCTCGAATTTGTCGCCGACCGAAGGCAGTTCGACATAGACGACATCGCCGAGCGCGTGCTGCGCGTAATCGGTAATGCCGATAGTTGCAATGTCGCCGTCAACTTTTACCCACTCGTGGTCTTTGCTGTAATGTAAATTTTCTGGAATTTTGTTTGCCATATTTTGATTTTGGATTTTAGATTGAAACCAAACATTTTGATTAAAATTATTTCTCTCTTTTATAAAACGGCGTTTCGACGATTTTTGCCGTCAAATGTTTTCCTCTGACATCAATTTTAATTTCTTGACCGATATTTGCAAACTCGACAGGCACGAAAGCCAAACCGATATTTTTTTTCAAATACGGCGCAGGGCTTCCCGACG
>JACCYR010000355.1 GCA_013696385.1 Acidobacteriota bacterium | reverse complement strand
ACATCGGACTCGGCGCGGCGATTGATTATTTGGGTTCGATTGACCGCGAAGCCGCCATTCGATACGAACACGAACTTTTAGATTACGCGACGGGAAAACTTTCAGCCATCGAAGGCGTGAAATTGATCGGAACGGCGCAGGAAAAAGCGTCGGTTGTGTCGTTCACGATTGAAAATGTTCACCCGCACGACATCGGCACAATTCTCGACCAATTGGGAATCGCCATCCGCGCCGGACATCACTGCGCCCAACCCGTGATGCAGTTTTTCCAAATTCCGGCGACGGCTCGCGCTTCGTTTGCTTTTTATAATACGAAAGAAGAAGTTGACGTTTTGGCAGATGCGGTGCAAAAGGTGATTGAGGTCTTTGCATAATGAACAGTAAACCAAATTATATTTTAGAGTAAATTTTCATTCAAAAAGTTATACTTCATTTAAAACAGGAAATTTTTTTCGATGCGTCCTTCTCCCGAAACTGCTTTTGGTCATTACAGAATAATCTCACAACTCGGCGCGGGCGGAATGGGCGAAGTTTTTCTTGCCGAAGACACACGTCTTGAGCGCAAAGTCGCGCTTAAAATCCTGCCCGAAAAATTCTCGGTCAATTCCGAAGGTTTGAATCGCTTCAAACAGGAAGCTAAAGCCGCGTCCGCCTTGAATCATCCGAACATTATTACCGTCTACGAAATCGGCGAACACGACGGAACTAATTTTATCGCCACTGAATTTATTGACGGTAAAACTCTGCGCGGGCGTTTGGAAACAGGCGATTTGTCGTTTGAGGAAGTTCTTTCGATTGTCATTCAAACGGCGGAAGCACTCGCGGCGGCGCACGCGGCTGGAATCGTTCACCGCGACATCAAGCCGGAAAATATTATGATTCGCCCGGACGGTTATGTGAAAGTTCTCGACTTCGGATTGGCGAAACTAATGGAAAGAGGTAATGCGAGTGCTGAATCTGAAGATGCGACTGTAAAATTAGTGAAAACGAATCCGGGTGTGGTAATGGGAACTGTCGCTTATATGTCGCCCGAACAGGCTCGCGGAAAAGACGTTGACGCGCGAAGTGATATTTTCAGTTTTGGCATTGTGCTATATGAAATGATAACGGGACACACGCCATTTGAGGGCGAAACGATGACGGATGTTTTGGCGGCGATTCTCAATCAAGAACCTGCGTCGCTTATAAGTTTTGTGCCTGACTTGCCGAAAGAATTGCAGAGAATCGCGGGTAAAACTTTGCGAAAGAACCGCGAGCAGCGTTATCAATCAACTAAAGATTTATTGGGTGATTTAAAAGATTTGCGCGAAGAACTCAATCACGAAGCAAAACTCGAACGAAGTAGTGCGCCGAATAAATCAAAAATTTCGACAAGTTTTAGCGGAAATAAAGATGCATTGCTTTTGACCGAGTTCAACAATCTGACGGGCGACGCAGTTTTTGACGCGACGCTCAAAATGGCTCTCGCGTTTTCTTTGGAGCAATCGCCTTATCTGGAGATTTTCGCCGACGAGCGCGTTCGTCAAACTTTGCGTTTAATGGGATACTCGTCCGACGAGCGCGTAACGCGAGAACTAGGGAAAGAAATTTGCCAGCGAAAAGGTTTGAAGGCTTTTATCGCGGGAACAATCTCGAATCTTGGAACAACTTACGTTCTAACGCTCGAAGCCGTTAACACGCAAACGGGCGAAACCATCGGGCGACAGCTTGAGCAAGCCGAATCGAAAGAGCAGGTGCTGAAGGCATTGGGACAAGCGGCAAGCGGTTTGCGCGAGAAGTTGGGCGAAAATATTCGTTCAATTGAACAATTCGACGCGGCGTTGGAGTTGACGACTTCATCGCTTGAAGCACTCAAAGTTTTTTCGCTTGGGTTTGAGCAACGACTCAAAGGAAGGAATCCTGAAGTGATTCCGTTTTACAAACGGGCGATAGAACTCGACCCGAATTTTGCATACGCCTACATCGAATTAGCAACAATTTACGACAACACGACTCAGCCGAAGCAAGCGGCAGAATATGTAACGAAGGCGTTTGAATTGCGAGACAGAGTAAGCGAATTGGAGAAACTCCGCATTACTGTTTTCTACTACATTTTCGTTACCGGAGAATTGAACAAGGCGATTGAAACGCTGGAGTTGTATAAGCAAACATATCCACGCGACGAAAGAGTGTTCATCAACCTTTCGGACACCTATATTCGAATCGGGCGATTTGAGAAAGCCATTGATGCCGCCCACGAAGCTCTGCGCCTTAATTCAAATAACGCTCTCAACTATATAAACCTGGGAGAGTCGTTGCTTCATCTCAATCGTTTTGCGGAAGCTAAAGAGGTTTTCGAGCGAGCGTTTGAGCAGAAACTCGATAATATGTGGTTTTATAGTTATCTGTATCAGATTGCTTTTATCGAAAACGACACAGCAACGATGGCAAACCAACTTGCTTGGTTTAGCGGTCAAGCAGGTGGATACGTCGCACTCAATTTGCAGACCGGCGCGGCGGCTTCTCAAGGACAATGGCGAAAATCGCAAGGCTTCTCGCGCCGTGCGATTGACCTTGCCATTCGCAGCGACGCCAAAGCAGTCGCCGCCCAATACGCCGCTGAACAAGCCTTGCGAATTGTGTTCTGGAGCTTAGACACGGGCTTGCTGTCCGAAGGCGACACTAAACTCAAAATGGCGGTCAAGACGCAAACAAACAACGCTTTGCGCATGGAACGCAATAAAGTTACATTGACGCGCACCGCGCTTGCGCTCGCCGTCGCCGGACAATCGGCGGAAGCAAATTCACTCGTTGACGAATTAACAAAAGAGCATCCGAAAGACACTTTGATCAACGAACTCTGGCTGCCGACGATTCGCGCCGCTTCGGAACTGCAAAACGGCAGGGCGAAAGAAGCGATTGAAGAATCGGAAATCACGGAAAGATTTGAAAGGGCAGGTGAATTTTATCCGCAATACATTCGCGGTTTGGCTTATTTGAAATTAAATAAAACGAAGCAAGCCGCCGCCGCGTTTGAAAAGATTTTGAAACATCGCGGCGAAGCGCCTCTATCATCAATTTATCCGTTGGCACAGCTCGGTAAAGCTAGAGCGACGAAAGACAAAGCCGAATACGAAAAGTTTTTTGAGCTTTGGAAGGAGGCGGACAAAGATATGCCCGCTCTGGTTGAAGCGAAAAAAGAGTATGATAATTTAAGCAGATAGGATTGGATTTTGTCAGCCAAATTAAAAGCAATCCTAAGTCCAAAATCAAAAATCTAAAATTGAAGTATGTCAGAAATAAACGAACTTTATCAAGAAGTTATTTTAGACCACAACAAAAATCCGCGAAATTTCCGCGAGATTGAAAACGCCAACCGAAAAGCCGACGGCAACAATCCGTTGTGCGGCGATGAATTGAAAGTTTTTCTCGAACTCGAAGACGAAAAGGTGAAAGACGTTTCGTTTGTCGGTTCGGGTTGTGCTATTTCAAAAGCGTCGGCTTCGATGATGACGCAGGTTGTCAAAGGCAAAACTTTGACGGAAGCCGAAACGCTTTTCGATGAATTTCATCGAATGGTTTTGGGCGAAATGGACGAGGAACGGGAAGAAAACCATTTAGGGAAACTCAAAATCTTTGCCGGCGTGCGCGAGTTTCCGGCGCGTGTCAAATGCGCGTCTTTGAGTTGGCACACGATGCACGCCGCGCTTCACGGCGAAGAAACGGTTTCGACGGAATAAGAAGTGAGCATTTTCAGCGCAACGGTTGATAAATTATTTGCCGGAAAAGCGGCGGACGATGCCAAACTCCGCGCCAAAATGGTTGCTCACAGCCTCAATCAAAATCTCAATCAAAAAAATTAGCGATTACGCCAAAACTTCTTCAAAATAAATTGTCACAAAACAGCACATTGCGGTGTTTTCTTTTTGTAACACATACAAAATTCAAATTTAAAGGAGTTTCTTTTATGTCAAAAAAATTGCAAAATCTGACGCTTTCGTTTTTTAGTTTAGCGGTTATCGTGCTGGTTTTTGGTTCTTATGTTATCGTCGCGCAAACCGTTGTAACCGGCGATTGGACAGCGAAAACCAACACCGAGAAAAACGATAAAATTTACTTGTCTTTTGAACGCCGGAGCGAAAAAGGCGGCACAAATCAAATGGGACAAAGTTATGAGTTTGCCGAACTGCAAGGTTTATCACGCGAGCAAGCGTTAAGCAACGGCGCGGTCAAATTCAGTCTCGTGCGCGAAGCCGGAACGATTGATTGTGAAGGTAATTTTAATAACGGCAAAGGCGCGGGAACTTTTCGTTTTACGGCAAATCCGCAATTTGTTACGGCAATGAAATTGCGCGGATTCGACTTTGAAAAAGGTTCTTCCAAAAACGAACGTGAACCCGAAAACAGACTTTTTGCCGCCGCAACTTTGAATTTAACAACAGCTTTTACAGATGATT
>JACCYR010000251.1 GCA_013696385.1 Acidobacteriota bacterium | reverse complement strand
TGGTCAACGTGAACGACAAAATCGCCCGCTTTCAAATCACGGAAATCAGAAACGAAAGCTGCTGTTTTGGTCTTTGGTCTTTGGTCTTTGGTTTTTGTTTGAGGCGCGATGGCTTGCGAATTTTCGCCGAAAATGTCAACTTCCGTTTGAACAATCAAATCAAGCGCGGGAATCTCAAAACCGCCGGATAAATCGCCGACAAAAATTGAGTTTTCAGGCAGAGAAACGTCATAATCGCGCAAAATTTCGCTTAATCTTTCTGCCAAACCGTGCGTTTGCAAAATTATTTGAAATCGTTCTTTGGTCTTTGGTCTTTGGTCTTTGCCGATTGAATTTGCTTCACGAAGACCGAAAGCCGAAGACCGAAGACCGTTTTTAATTTCGTTTGCAAATTCCTTGATATTGCCATGAAACTTCCGCGTTGAGCGCGACCCGATTTCAATTTCGATTGATTTTTCGGCGGTTGGAAAGAGGAATAAGTGGTGAGTTGATTTGTTGTCTGATAATTCACCGTTCACCACTAATCGTTCACCACTAAATTGAAATTGCTCGTCAGTTTCCGCTGCTGTTTTTCCCAAAGCGCGAAGTTCGATTCGTTTATGTTTATTTAACTTTTCGCGCAATTTTTCGCCCGACAAAAACAATTCATCCGGCGCAAGTCCAATTTCGTCGTGTTGGTTGATTTCCGCGAAACGCTCTTCTAAATGTTCATAAAAATTTACCAAAGTTTGTTCAACAATTGTCGGTTCATCAATGACAAAAATGCAGTCCTGCAAATAATCGAAAACGCTTGAGTTTCTTGCTTTGACAAGCGGAATCAAAAATTCCCAACCCGAAAAATCTTCGCCCATTTCGGCAAATTCGGTGCGGTCTTTTAAGTTTCGGGCAAAGCGTTCATCGGAAAATCTTTCACGGGCAAAAAACGCCCAATCCTTAAAATCTTGAGAAATGGCGGCAAATTCACGCATTGGCGCAATTGAAGTTTCTTTTAATTGATTAATTGAAAGCTGCGTTTCCGCGTCAAATTCCCGAATTGAATCAACTGTGTCGCCGAAAAATTCAATCCGCACAGGCATTTCCGCGTCCGGCGACCAGATGTCAACAATACCGCCGCGCACGGAAAATTCACCGATATTTTTTATCGGTTCTTCGCGCACGTATCCGCCAGCCGCGAGTTTTTTAATCAAAGTTTCAAGCGGAAAATCTTTGTCGAGTTGCAGAACCGCGCCGAGTTCGCGCATCTCTGCGGGCGAAGCCGTCTTTGTGATTAAAGATTTTGCGGAAGCGACAACAAAACTCGGCTGTGAATGCGCCAAATTCCAAAGCGTTAAGGCACGTTCCTCCAATGTTTCGGCGTGCGGCGAAACTCCGGCGTAGATGTCGCTCTCCATTGAAGGCAGACTCAAAATTCCTGATTTCAGATTTCGAATTCCAGATTCATTCGATTTGGAATTTGGAATTTGGAATTTAGAATTAAAAAAATCCAAATCGCATTCCCAAGTTTCCAATTCTTTATTGGAATCGGCGACGACCACAAAAGTTTTTTGCGTTTCGCTTTGTAGATGCGATAAAACAAAGGCTTTGGCGGCAATCGAAGTTAAACCGCTTAAAGAAATAACGGGCGTTCCGCTTTTTATTTCCTCGCGCAAGCGTTCAAATTCGGTTTTTGTTTCGATTGGAAAACTCATTTTTGGTAATCGTTGACAGTCAATTGTAAAAGTTGAGATTTCAATTAACAATTGACGATTAACGATTATCAAATTTCCGTCTGTAGTTTATAATCTGTCTTTTACCGGATTGGAGAAATTATGAGTATTCCCGAATTCAGCGAAATTATCGAACCAAACGACCAGACCGAAGCCCGCCGCGAGCATTTAGAAAAGCTGCGCGAAATCGTCGGCAACGTCTATCCGAATAAATTTGAGCGAAGCAATATAACCGATGAAGAAGATACGATTACGCGAGTTGTCGCGTTTGCCGCGCCGATAAAAGATAAACACATTCCAAATTTAGCCGAAAACGAGAAACCAACTGACGAGCAGCGCGAAGCGGCAAACGCCGAGTTAAATCAACTGCATCTTCGCGTTGCCGGACGGCTTGCAGTTCCGCCGCGTGTGATGGGCAAAGCTGCGTTTGTGCATCTTTCGGATGGGGTTTCGCGTTTGCAAATTTATGTTCGCAAGCAAGACGTGGTGGCGATAAACAACAGCACGGGCAAAACGATTGAAGAAGAAGGCAAGGCTTGGGAATTATTTAATTTGCTTGACCACGGCGATTTTATTGGTGTTAGTGGGTTTTTGTTTGTAACAAAAACAGGCGAATTGAGCATTCACGTCGAAACAATTCAGTTTTTATCAAAAGCGATGCTGCCGATGCCTGACAAAATGCACGGCATCGAAGACGCGGAAATCAAACAGCGTCAGCGTTACGCCGATTTGATTGCGTCGAGTTTGAAAATTGACCACGAAGA
>JACCYR010000291.1 GCA_013696385.1 Acidobacteriota bacterium | reverse complement strand
TACGCGCTCGGAGTTCGCATCATCACGCCTTCCATCACGGCTTGACCGCCGACAATCAAATCTTTTTGAACGCCTAAAACCGCATTCAAAAAATTAATCTTTCGCTGTCTGTTTTTCTTTTTCATAGAATTATTTTGATTTAGAACTACTAAATTGAGATGTTTATTACAATCGCAAATCCAAAATCGAAAATCAAAAATAAAAATAACGCCGTGGTTTTCCTTCAAGAAAATTCGTTCTGTGTTATTTTACACCAGAAGCGAACCGCGCTGGAAAAGTATCGGCGTTATTTGTGATTTGCTAATGTTTGTTTGAAGATAAATACACGGCAAATTTATTCCTTAACTTCCGCAACTTCCACTGTCGCCACGCCGCTGCGGGCATACCGCTTGTTAAAACGGTCAACGCGACCCGCCGTGTCAACAAGTTTTTGTTTGCCGGTAAAAAACGGATGACATTCCGAACAAATTTCGATATTTAAGTCTTGACCTGTCGAGCGCGTTTGAAAAGTATTTCCGCACGCACAGGTAACATTGATTTGGTCGTATTTTGGATGAATCTCAGGTTTCATTGATTAAATGGTCTCCTATATTTAAAATCGCGCCCGAAGCGCAAACTGTAATGATAACTGCCGTTTTGATGTCAGGTCAAGTCAAAAGGTTTTCCAGCCTCTGTTCTTTGATTCCGTAAAACTCCTTTATTGCCTGAATCTGTGAAGTTAAAACATCTGTATCAACTTTTTTCTTGTGCCGCGTGCCGACAATCATATTGTTTTTCGGCGTGTGTTCGGTGGAAACAAACTCAAAAAGTTTGGTCAAATAACCGCTTTTTTCAAGCAGAAGCGAGCGAATTCCGTCGGTCAGAGTTTCGGCTTCGCGTTCGAGCATTACGCCGTGCCGCAAAATTCCGCGAAACATTTCGGGCGATTTGATTTGCGGGCGAATTTCCTGATGACAGCACGGTGCGGCAACGATTAAATCAGCTTCGGCTTTGATGCCTTGAAAAATCGCGTCGTCGGTCGCCGTGTTACAGGCGTGAAGCGCGATTAAAATATCAACATCCTGCAAATCGTAATCGCCGATATAACCGTGAACAAACTGTAAATCATTAAATTCGCTTGCTTCGGCAATATCGTTACCAAGCCCGACAAGTTGGTCTTTTGTGTCAACGCCAATGACTTTAACATCAATTCCGCGCGTATTTTTGAAATAATCGTAAGTTGCAAATGTCAGATAACCTTTGCCCGAACCCATATCGACAATTCTTAGTTGCTTTTTATCGGCAAGCGCGGATTTGTCAAAAAGACTGCCCAAAATCTCAACAAATTTATTGATTTGTTTCCATTTATCCTGTTGTTTGGCGCGAATTTCGCCGCCGTCGGTCGTAATGCCGAGTGCTTTTAGATAAAAACTATTTGGGCTGACTTGAATTTGCTTTTCGCGGTTGTGTTCAAGTGTCGGTGTTGCTTTGAATGTCGGTTTTGCCGCGTTCAAACGTGATTTTCCTTTCTTGCCGACATCCAATTGAAAATCATTTTCCGTCGTAAAAAGATGACCGCTAAAAAAATCATTTCCTAAAACTTGGCGAATAATTTTCAAACCTTTGGTAAAATCAAAATTCTTTGCCGTGTCGCGCGTATCGTAACGATAAAGAAAGAAAAGTCGCTTTCCCTTTCTAGTTTCAACCAGCCGAACTAACAATTTTTGCAAATGCGCGTCATTTCCGCGATAATTACCCAAAGTCATTTTGACAAAAGTTTCTTTATGCAGACTACGCGCAAATTCAGCAATAAATTTTTCGATATTTTCAATCATAGAAATAAGTTACGAATATCACGAATTTAAGATGAAAACAATAAACCAAGAATTTTTTACAAACAACATTTTATCTCTTCTCAAGGAAACTTTTGAAGGTTCATCGCCCGCGGGAAGCGCGTATCTTGACCGAGGTGTCGGCGTTTTAAACACGATTGATAAAGTTTTGGCGGAAAAGGCTTCGCAATCAATCGGAGAAAACGGCGCAACCATCGCCGCGCATCTCGACCACGCCAGATTTTATCTCGTTATTCTGCTTGAATTTATGAACGGCAGAACCGAAAAAGTTGATTGGGACGAGAGTTGGACTGTAAGAACAGTTAACGAAACACAATGGAATTCGTTAAAAGAAAATACTAAAAAAGCATATCAAAAAGTAACGAAAACTTTTCAGACAATTGAAGATTGGGATGATGATAAAGTCGGCGGCGCAATGGCAATCGTCGTTCACACGGCTTATCATTTAGGCGCGATTCGGCAGATAGCGAAATCAATTTAGCCGCAAATAACACTAATTCTACCAATTAAAAAACAGACAATTTATTCGCGTTATTTATGTAATTCGTGGCAAAAAAACATTATGAACAACTTGTTTCACCTAGCTTTTCCGGTTAAAGATTTAGAAGAATCGCGCCGATTTTACGGCGAAATATTGGGTTGCGAAGAAGGCAGAAGTTCGGAACATTGGATAGATTTCAACCTTTTCGGACATCAAATTGTCGCGCATCTTGCGCCCGAAGCCGCTGGAATCAGACACAAAAACGAAGTTGATGCCGACCACGTTCCCGTGCCGCATTTCGGTATTGTTTTGCCAATGGACGAGTTCAAAAACTTTGCCGAAAAACTTAAAAGCAAAGGTGTTGAATTCATTATCGAACCGAAAATCCGCTTTCAAGGTGAAGTCGGCGAACAAGCGACGATGTTTTTTCTCGACCCAAGTGGCAACGCGCTTGAATTTAAGGCGTTCGTAGATTTTTCGCAGGTATTTGCGAAATAGCCACAAAAAGACACAAAATAAGAAATCAAATTTTTGCGATTTTTGCGCGTTCTTGCGGCTATTAAATTTCTACGAAAAATGCTGAAATAATGATCATCGGCGGCGTGGTCGGCGTAAGCGTCGCTTATCATTTGACACAGCGCGGAGTCTTTTATAATTTTCAATCAAAACATATTTCCGGCACATTTTCCATCGTGTTTTTTACTAGCATATCAACGACCGGCTTGAAATCGTGATTGTTTTCTTCCCAAACTTTTAATTGTTCATCGGCGGAAGTTCCGCGCTCTAAAATCGTGTGTATATGCTCAATTTCTTTGCGCGAACCCAACTCATCGACAACTTCATCAACAAATTCAAGCAATTC
>JACCYR010000285.1 GCA_013696385.1 Acidobacteriota bacterium | reverse complement strand
TATTTCTGGCGACAAAGCTGATTTACAAACCTGCCAACGCGCTTGCGAAACCGCTTGCCGACAAACTTTTTTACAACGATTATTTGTATTACATTTCGCGTTTCGGCTGGCGCGAGCAGCACAATATCGTCTTTGACCATCTGGTTGCGCCGACGGCGTTTTACATTTCAAAAGCGGAGTTTGAAGATTGGTGGAAAGAGATTGACGCGCGGGATGTCGAGATTATCTGGCATAATCAAAATTCGTGGTGTGGCTTTGGTAAGATTGTTTAAACCGCAGAGGACGCGCATCACGCCGCCGATTGATATAAAAAAGGTGTTTTGATTAATTATCAACTCAAACTGCGCGGTTTGCCTTTGACGTGGAAAACGGTAATTTAAGTAGTTATTTTTCAAAGCATTTATGAACCTAGACGAGGTTTTCATCAATCAAACGGGGCGTTTGCGAAGCGGCTGGCGTTTGCTCGTTTTTCTGTCTGCGGTTTTATTTATCGCGTCTTTTTTCGGCGCGATTGTCAGAGAGATTCTTACCCGTTTGCCGATCGGTTTTAACGAAAACAGTTTGCTTTCCTTTATTTATCCGAATTTTATTTTACTAACGGTTGCGATTTTCGTCGGGTGGCTATGCGGAAAATTTCTCGAAGGTTTGCCGTTTCGCGCTCTCGGCTGCTGGTTCACGAAAAACTGGTTTAAAGATTTGAGTTTCGGTCTGGTTTTGGGCATGGTTTCGATTCTTTTTGCCGCGCTTATCGGGATAGTTTTTGGCGGTTTGAGTTTTGAACTAAATCGAACTAGCGGACAATCAGCTATTTTATTGACCTTGGGAATTTCACTTGCGGTTTTTATCATCGGCGCGGCGGCGGAAGAAGCGTTTTTTCGCGGTTATATGCTGCAGACATTTGCCCGCGCCAAACTCGCTTGGTTGGCAATTGCGCTTACTTCTCTGTTTTTTGCTTCGGCACATCTGAACAACCCGAATGCAGATTATATTTCAATTCTAAACACGACTTTAGCGGGAATTTGGTTCGGCGTTGCATATTTGAAAACGCGGAATCTGTGGTTTGTTTTCGGTTTGCATTTAATGTGGAATTGGGCGCAGGGCGCGTTTTTCGGTTTGCCCGTCAGCGGAATTACGGAATTGACAACCGCGCCGCTTTTCCGTGTATCCGAACCTGGCATAAAGCAGATAACCGGCGCGGATTATGGCATCGAAGGCGGAATCGCCGCCACAATCGCAATTATTATTTCAACGCTTATTATTTGGTTTTTGCCTTTTTTGAAGCCGACCGAAGAGATGTTGGCTCTAACGAGTGAAGATAAAGTTTTGCGAAAAAAAGAATCCTGAAAAAACCTTTGCGCCTCCAGCGTTAAAAATCATTTATCTGTAAATTTTTCGTCCAACGCTTTTAATATCTGCAAAATATGTCTTCTGTTTTCGCCCAAATCGCTTTTGCCCAACCGCGAAGCTGAACGCACATTAACCGTTATTTCGTCTTTTTCCGCTTCCTTGTTCGCGTTTATTTCCAAGTCGTCGGTAAAAAACACAACGGGAACTTCGATTATAAATGTTGCAGAATGGCTCTCTGCCTCGCTTCCGGCATCTTTACCGCTACCGCCGCTTCCGATTAATTTCCAATTTTGCCCGTAAGTCGTCAGCGTCGGAATCATTTTTTTTATTTCTTCGACAAAAGTTTTGAAGTCAACTCGGTAACGCCGTGTTTGCAGACTTTCATCTTTCGCGTCATCGGAAGTCTCCGCCGCATTGCCCGGATTGGTAACTGCCAAACCTGCTAAACCCGCCGCGACAACGCCTGCCGCAATGCCTAATACTTTAATAATATTCATATTTTTTTAGTGGTCAGTGGTACGCGAAAAACTTAAGACTTAATCCTAACCACCGCTTACCGCTCACCACTTACCACTGATTTCAAATCGTTTGAATTTTAAAAGAAATATCAACCGCCCGCGCCGAATGCGTTAGCCGTCCGACGCTGATAAAATCAACTCCAGCTTCGGCAAACGAGCGCACCGTTTCGAGATTCATTCCGCCCGATGCTTCCAATAAAACATTCGGATTCATATTTCGCGCCATCTCAACTAGTTTCTCTGCTTCTTCCGGCGTTTGATTGTCAAGTAACACAATATCCGCGCCCGCTAAAATTGCTTCGCGCATCTGCGCCCAATTTGATATTTCAACTTCGATTTTATGTAGATGTCCGATCCTCAGCTTTGCCGCCGTGATTGCTTTCGTGATGCCGCCTGCAAGTTCAATATGATTATCTTTTATCAAAACGCCGTCGTCGAGTCCAAACCGATGATTTTTGCCGCCACCGACGGTTACGGCATATTTTTCCAACATTCTTAAACCCGGAGTTGTTTTTCTGGTGTCAATAATCTGCGTATTAGTGCCTTCGACAGCTTTGACATATTGGCGCGTCAGCGTCGCCACGCCGCTCAATCTTTGCATTAAATTCAGCGCAACTCTTTCACCACCGAGCAAAATATCGGCATAGCCTTTTAAAGTAGCGAGAACCATCCCGGCTTTGACCTCATCGCCTTCGGAAACGGCTGCGATAATTTCGGCATTGTCAAGGTCGAGATGCGCGAAAACCGCTTCGGCAACTTCCAGACCGCAGACGACCAAATCTTCCTTCGCCAAAAACCTGCCCATTCCGCGCGCATCCGGCGGCACGGTTGATTGCGTCGTAATATCGCCGCGCCCCAAATCCTCACGCAAAAATTCGCCGATGTCCGCTAAAATTTCACCTGTTTCTATCCAAGACATAATTTTTATTTGTTAAATTTTAAAAAGTATTCGTCAATTTCGGGACGAAGTTCAATTCCAGCTTGTTCAAAACAATCAAGCAAATCAATGTAAGTTCCATCACCAGAAAGAAAATCCCAAAATTCTTCTGCAACCATCACTTCTTTTTTTAAATCAAGCATTCCTTTCATTGTCCAGCGTTTATAAGGATTTGGCTCATATGGATTATAAGGAATTGAAATCAAAGTATTAACCCTAGCTTTTGGAAATTGATATAAATAAATAGCCAGCCACTCAAGCATTGTTCGTTTGTATGACACAAAATCGGTTTTATTCGGTTTCACCGTTTTTAAGTCAAACATAAAAACTTCGTCATTTTTAGATACGAGAAATAAATCTACTTTTACAGGTTTAAGTTTATTTAACTTGCCCGACCGTGCAACATTTCTAATTCTCTCGGTTTCTTCCTCCTTATTTACATCTCCGCCGACAGATAAATCATTCATTATTCTTTGAATTTCGCGTTGTGTATCTTGAGTGATAATAGTTCCTAAAACGAATTGTGAGCGAACTTCTTTGAAAAGTCCTTTGGCAAGTTCTTTCGCAATAGGTTCGTAAATTGATGTTCCGAAAGTTGTATTCAAAGATTGAATAAAAGAGAACAAAGCCATTCTGTCCTTGCCAAGCAATCCAAAATGAAAAGGCATGTTTTCTGTTTCTGGCTTATAGTTTTGAAACTTACGTCTAAGGCAATTCTTAATTGTTTCAACAATGTGATTTTTGTGTTTTTGTGAAAGCATAGTTTATGCAGGTTGTTTTGTTTTTAATTCTTGAAGAGCATATTCAACCGCATCAGACCAATAACTTCCCATAAAATCACCAATTTTATCTTGAATAAATTCAATATCAGCTTCGGTAAAATTTATTTCGATTTCTTTGGAAATGTTTAGCACATCTTCAACTGTAATAGCGTATAGTATTTTTTTTTCATCCATTATTGTTTCTCCTTTAAGTGAAAAATTATTTCCGAATACGCGCCTTTATCTTTTTCCGTTCGATTCAAAACAGGTCGTTTATATTGACCCGCGATTTGCAAGCTGGCGTTTTCGGCAATTTGCGAGTAGAGATTATATTTGTCGTTGGCGACAAGGAAAATATCAAAATCTTCGGCTAAAAATCTTTTACAGTTATTGAGAACATTTGCGATGCCGTTTGCATAATCTTGTTGCGCTTGTTTCGATTGCTTTTTGAACAACGCGCCGATTTCCTGTGCGTCTTTGCGTTCAAAGCCGAAAAGGTCGTAGGCGTAAGCATGTTGTTCGTGATAATCAATCAAACCGACATACGGTGGGCTTGAGAAAATTCCTTTTATCTTTTGCTTTTCGGCTAATTGAGCAAATTCGGGATTTTTCTTTTTCAAAGCCGAAATAATATCAAGCGTTTCGGAGTTTCCGTTTAAGCAAATCTGGTGCGTGTCGGTTTTTAATTTTTCAAAATACTTTAAGCGTCCGACAGTATCTTTGCAATATCTTTCCCACCAAGAAACGATTGAAAACAACGGCTTGCAGATTTTGCCGTGTTTCGCGCAATAGTAAGTCGTCGTTATGGGTTCAACCAAAGTCGCTAAATCGGCGTGAGTCGTCGCGCGGCAACTGCGAATCGTACGGCTCAAAATTACGATTAGAATTTTTTTTGTCTGTGGATTTTCTATCTGTTCGATTTGCTCAAAAACAAAATCAACTTCTTCGCGGACGGATTGCACAAACCATTTATCCAAGAACCTTTTTCGAGCATCTTGCTTAACTTTTATTTCAAATTCAGAAACTATTTGGTTGAATTTCTGCAAAACAATTGCTTCGTGTTTTTCAGTATATTCTTTTTCGTTTATTTCCCCTTTTCGCGCTTTAATCTTAAATTCTGGCGAAGGGAAAAATTCCCCGTTGTATTTATTGAGAAATTCAGCCAATTTATTTTCAAAATCAATGTGTTTTCCTTCAACGACAAACTGCCTTAATTTCCAAGTTATTTCGTTAAGCTGGGTGGCTAAATCGGTAAAGTTTACATCTTGAACTTTGATATTGGAAATCAAAGCATTAAATTTTGAAACATCAATGCCAACGGCGTGAATGCCTAATTCATTGGCTTGAACAAGCGTTGTTCCGCTACCGCAAAACGGGTCGAGAATAATATCGCCTTGTTGGAAAAAGACTTCTTTTTTGAAATTGTCGGTGTGTAAATCTAAAAAATATTCGACAAGTTGCGGAATGAATTTTCCTTTATACGGATGAAGACGGTGAACGTGCTTGGTCGTTTCCGATTCCGTATATTGTTCAAATGACAAAGCCCAATTCAAATCTTCGCCGAGTTGCTTTTTCCAAACCGGTTCTCTTTGGTAATTTTTGTAGTAATCAATAAGGTCTTGTTTGGTAACGAAAGTATTTCCATTTTCGC
>JACCYR010000281.1 GCA_013696385.1 Acidobacteriota bacterium | reverse complement strand
AATTTCTGGGTTTTGTCGTCGCGCTTTATCTGGGAATTAATGTAGTTTTTGCAATTGTGTTTCTGCTGTGCGGCGACGATGCTTTAACCGAAACGTCTGTCGCGCCAATAGAAAACTTGTTTTTACGCGCATTTTTCTTTAGCGTTCACACCTTTGGCACAATCGGTTACGGCACAATTTCGCCCGTCGGCACGCTCGCCAACGTATTCGTGACAGCCGAATCAATTGTCAGTATTTTGCTGCAAGCATTGGTTACAGGAATGTTTTTTGCCCGTTTTTCGCGCCCGACGGCGCAGATAAAATTTAGTGAAAAAGTAGTTATCGCACCTTATCAAAAAGGTCGAGGTTTGATGTTTCGGCTCGTAAATATGCGAGCCAGTCAACTCTTTGAAGTCGGAGCGCAGGTTGTGCTGACGCATTTTGTCGAGGAAAACGGGCGCGTTGTCCGGCGATTCGATCTTTTGCCGCTTGAACGGAGAAAGGTTTCGTTTTTTCCGCTGGCTTGGACGGTTGTTCACCCGATTGACGAGAAAAGTCCGCTTTACAAGTTAACGCACGAAGATTTAGTAAAATCGGATGCGGAAATTTTGGTGTTGCTGACAGCGATTGAGGAAGATTTCGCGCAGACGGTTCACGCCCGAAGCTCATATAAACCCAAAGAAATTGTCTGGGATGCAAAGTTCGTCAATATTTACAACGAAAGAATGAAGGACGAAGCAATTTCGATTGATGTTCGCAGATTATCTGAAATTGAGAAAATATAATGTTCACCGGAATTATAGAAGAACTTGGAAGAATTGTTTCGCTCGAAAAGCACACGGGCGGCGCAAGGATAAAAATCTCAGCGAAAGTCGTTACAAAAGATATCAATGAAGGCGATTCGATTGCCGTCAACGGCGTGTGTTTGACTGCTCTGAATGTTCAAGCGGATTCATTTACGGCGGACGTTTCGGGCGAAACTTTGCATCGCTCGACTTTGGGCAATCTAAAGGTTAATTCAAAAGTAAATCTGGAACGCGCAGTTACGCCAGCCGCGAGATTGGGCGGACACATCGTGCAAGGTCACGTTGACGCACGCGGAAAATTTCTGCAAGCCGAACAAAACGGCAATTTTTGGACGGCGCGCGTTTCTTATCCGTCGGAAATCGGACAATATCTGGTTTATAAAGGCTCGATCGCGGTTGAAGGAATTAGTTTAACGATTGCGAATTTAACCGATGATTTTTTTGAAATTGCCGTTATTCCGAAAACTTGGAAGTTGACAAATCTTTCGAGTTTGAAAAATGGCGACGCGGTAAATCTGGAAGTTGATGTAATTGCTAAATATGTTGAAAGAATAATGCTTTACGGCAAAGCGGAAAAGAAAACGGAAAGCATCACAATGGAAAAACTGCAAAAACTCGGTTTTGCGTAAAAAACGCCGAGATTTATTAAATCTCGGCGTTTTCGGGATTGTTAATTTTGTTTGTAGACGCGGGCAAACTTCAAAAGATTTTGACTTGTTTCATCAAAGAATATCAAGTAGTTTCCTTTAATTTTATATTTGTCCGTTTTATCAATTACGCTGAAAAAAGTATTTTCCTGTTTCATCAGCTCGTCATCGGCACACGCCATTTTGGTTGAAATTATCGGCTGAAAATCAATTTTCTTTTTGTCTTCGAGTTTGTAAGTCGTCGAATAACGATTACAGCCGGCGTTGCCGGACATTCTATTTTCTTCGCCGAACATCAAAGTTGTTTTAATTTCTTTATTAAAAATAACCCTTTCGCCGTTCTTTTTGGCTTTTACCAGTTTCCATTCGCCTTCCAAAGTTTGCGCGTTAATTCCGATAAACATTAGACCAGCGAGTAAAACCAGACTAAAAACTTGAATTGATTTTTTTATATTCATATTATTTCCTCTATCATTATAAAATACAGAATAAGTCTGCAACATTACAACGAACCAAAAGAAAAAACTTGCAAATGATTGAAATTTTTCAAGCTGAAACAACTAAGCAAATCGAAGAAATCCGCCAAATTTTCCGCGAATATGAACAATGGCTCGGTCTTGATTTGTGTTTTCAAGGTTTTGAAACGGAACTTGCAGATTTACCGGGAAAATATGCCGAACCAGACGGTAGGCTTTATTTAGCTGATGTTGACGGAAAAGCCGCCGGCTGCGTCGCGCTCAGAAAACTTGAAGACAGCGTGTGCGAAATGAAACGGCTTTTTATCAGAGAAGATTTTCGCAGTTTGGGTTTGGGAAAACTTTTGGTTGAAAAATTGATTGAAGAAGCACGTTTGATTGGCTATGAAAAGATGCGGCTTGACACTTTGCCCGTCAAAATGGCGACTGCCGTTAAAATTTACAGAAATTTCGGTTTTGAAGAAATCCCGGCGTATTATAACAATCCATACAAAGAAACACTTTTTATGGAACTTGAACTTTAAAGATTTTCAAAGCAAATTTTACTGTCCAGCTTGAAAAGGTCTTCGATAAATTTCCTG
Organism: Acidobacteriota bacterium; assembly: GCA_013696385.1. Lineage (GTDB taxonomy): Bacteria > Acidobacteriota > Blastocatellia > Pyrinomonadales > Pyrinomonadaceae. The sequence goes on along the minus strand of JACCYR010000281.1, from coordinate 2,813 downwards.
AAAAACCCAACCCAAAAACCTGACTTCCGCCGTGCAGAGTGCTTCGAACCAGCAACTCGAAAGATACAAACGTCTTTCCAATTTTGACGGAATTTTTTGGGCTTCTTCAATGTGAGATTTATCTTTTTCCAGATTATAACTTGCGGCAATTTGTTCATTAGTTTGTTTGGTTTCGCTCAAGGCTTGCAGAGCGTCCGAAATCCATTGTTGCAGTTTATTTTCCGAATCATTTTCGCCCAACGCCTGAAAAACGCCAATGGCAAAACGCGATTCGGCATTTTCAAACGGATAAGTTTCAATACTATTTGCCGCGTCATCCGCTTGTTTCCACTGAAAAAGCTCTTCAACCTGTGGATGCCGGACAAGCGCGACTCGCGGGTCGTAATTCAGAAACCATTCGAGCAAATCGGCTAAAGAAGTTGTGTTGATGTCGCCGCTTGCGGTTTTTTGCAGTTTCGGCGGTTGGTTTTCTTGCATTGCTTCGTTCATATTTTTAGCCACAGAGTCCACAGAGAACTCGGAGAAAAATTTAATCAAATCTCAGTGAACTCTGTGTTCTCTGTGGCAATATTTAAGTCAAAACTTGCTTCGACTCTGCCAACTATATCACCGCGCCGATTTTCTATTGCCATCGGCGAAAGTTGTTTCAGACTTTCCGCGTCTAAAATTCCGAGTTGACGCAGAAGTTCGATTGCCACGACGGGACGAGCGCGTTTGTCTTCGCCGTCTTCAATTTTAAAGGCGATTCCCAAACCTTTTTTCCATTTTGGCGACGGCAAAACGCCTGCCAGATAAACGCCTTCCGCACCAACTTTTGAGATGATTTTGCCACGCAGCGTTTGCATAATTATTGTATCAAGCCGCTGAGTTCCGCCAATCATTTCGGGATAATTTATCATCGCCGAAACGATTCGCCGACACGCTTCGCGCAATTCTTTATCAAACGATTTCGGCGGAAAAATCAGCCGCGCAAAACTTTTTGCCATAGCGGAAACCGGCAGAGCAAAATTCGGCGCGGCACAGCCGTCAATGCCGGTTTTTATTTCGTTTGGCGGAATATCAGTAAAGTTTGAAACGCATTGCAAAATCGCTTGTTGAGTCGGATTTTCCAAATGTTTATAAGTTTGCGCGTCTGCGCCGATGTGTTTGGCAAGCGCGAGCATCGCGGCGTGTTTGCCCGAACAGTTGTTGTGCAACTGCGTCGGTTTCTCGCCCGCCCGAATCAACTTTTTAGCAGTTTCCTCGTGAAATGGAAGTTGCGTTCCGCATCGCAAATCCGATTCGCTCAAACCAATTTTTCGCAACATTTTTTTGACGGTTTCAGTGTGAATTTTCTCACCCGAATGCGAACCGCAAGCCAGCGCGATTTCCCTTTCCGAAAAGCCAAATGCTGAAGCCGCGCCGCTAATCAAAAAAGGAAATGCTTGAAAAGGTTTTGCTGAAGAACGAAAAAACGTAACGATTACGGGATTGCCAAGCGATGCGATTGTTTTCGCGTCGCCGTCCACGACGATTAAATGTCCGCGATGGATTGATTCGACAGTTTCGCCGCGAATGACTTTGGCTAGAATTTTAGATTCCATAAGTTGTGATAAGTAATAGGTGAAAAGTGATAAGTGATAAGTATTGAGATTTTTTTACATCTTTTCACTTTTCACTTTTGAAGCATTTCTCTCGCGTGCTGCCGCGCCGTTGCGGTAATCTCTTTGCCTGTCAGCATTCGCGCAAGTTCTTCGACTTTTTCGTTTTCGTTTAATTCTCTCGCGCCAATGTTTGTCCGATTTTTCGCCGTTTCCTTTTCAACTAAAAAATGTTGGTCAGCCAAAGACGCGATTTGCGGCTGGTGCGTAACGCACAAAACTTGCTGCGTTTTCGCCAATTCCTTGAGTTTTAAGCCGACGGCTTCGGCGACTCTTCCGCCGATTCCCGCGTCAATTTCGTCAAAAACCATCGCTTTCTCAACTTCGGAAAGTTTCGCCGTGGTCTTCAAAATCAGCATCAGGCGCGAGGCTTCGCCGCCGGAGGCGACCTTTGCAATTGGTTTGACGGATTCGCCGACATTTGCCGAAAAATAAAATTCAATCCGGTCAAAACCTTTCGCGGTAAAAGATTTTATCGCTGCTGCTGTTTCGTCCTGTAAATTATTTGGCGCGTCAATCCGCACTTCAAAACGCGCTTTTTCGAGCGCAACCGCTTTTAAATTTGCTTCGATTTCCTTCTCGAATTTTCGCGCCGCTCTCTCGCGTTTGTCGTGCAGTTCCAAAGCGATATTCAAATAATCTTGACGCGCTTTTTGCAACTTCTTTCGTAATTCCTTTTTGCGCTCTTCAAAGGTTTCGATATTTTTCAGACGTTCTTCCGATTCGCGGAAATGTTCCAGAACGCTTTCGACGCTTCCGCCGTATTTACGTTTAAGGTGCGAAATTTCCGCCAGACGATTTTCAATTTCATCCAATCTTTCGGGCGAGAATTCCAGACGATTGCGAAAATCCCGCACCGAAATCGCCAGATCTTCCAGAACCGCTTGCGCCGTCTGCAGACTTTCGGCGTATTCACGAAAACTTGATTCATATTCGGTCAATTCCGTAATTCTCTGCGCGGCTTTGCCCAGCGTTGAAATCGCCGCTTCTTCATTTTCATAAAGCAACAAATAACTTTCGTCGCTCAAAGTCGAAAGTTTTTCGATGTTGTTCAATCGTCGTTTTTCTTCTTCGAGTGCTTCATTCTCACCGATTTTTAAATTTACTTTTTTAATTTCATCAACTTGAAACTGCAAAATATCGAGCAGTTGAAGTTTTTGTGCTTCATCTGCC
>JACCYR010000218.1 GCA_013696385.1 Acidobacteriota bacterium | reverse complement strand
TAATAAAGTATTTGGTGCAATCGGTTTCATTCTTTTTCCTGTCAATCGATTTGGTTTTTTTGATTTAATCCTTTGATTTTATCACAATTGTTAAAAACAAATCACAGTATTTCTTAATAAAAAAGGTTAAAATTTTCCAAATCACTGACTTGCAATTAATTTTTCCGGCGGCAGCATCGCTGGTTGTCCGGTATGCTGCCAGCAACGCCCGCCGCCTTTGACACGGCGCGAACACGGTGTTCCTTTTTTTGTCTGTGCGCCGCAAAAATACATTGTTTCGGCAGCGCGGTTTGGTGGAGTTTTAACTTGTTTTGTTTTCAAATTTTGCGCTACTGGTGCTAACTGCTGTTGTGTTTTCGGAACAGAATTATCAGGCTGCAGCGGCGGCAAAGCTTGATTATTCTGATTTGCTAAAGATTGCCGGGCAGCTACTTGATTTATCACATTTTTATTTACATTCGGCGATGCGCTTGCTGCCTGATTCGAAGCAATACTCAAAGGTTTATCGGATTTTTGCCAGTAACCGCCAACACCGACAATACCGAATAAAAGCCCGATTAAAAGAATTCCGCGCGGAACCCAATCATAAATTCCGAGTTCCGTTTCGCACAGTTCACAAAACCGGCGGCTCGACCACGGCTTCCAATCAATTCTGTCAATTTTCTCCCCGCACTGACAGCAATACTTCGGTTTATAAGGCATAAAATTCCTCTTTTGGGAAAGGTTTGAAATTTCAAACAGAAAAAAATCAATTTGGCGAAACTTATAATTTAGGGCTAAGAGTCATTATAAACCAAAAATCGTTTAATGTTAAGATAAATTTGCAGCCAGAGCGAATGCAACCGCGTTTTGTTTATTAGCGTCTGAATGATTAACAATTTTATGCGATTTCAAAAGGCAATTACTTTAATTTTATTTTTAATTAGTGGTTTTCTGACCGTTTCGGCGCAGGACGACGAAGTTATTAAAGTTGATTCTTCAATTGTGCGACTTAATGTCGGCGTTGTCGATGGCAGAGGGCGACCAATCACAAGTTTGAATAAAGAAAACTTTACGGTTTATGAAAACGGCGTAAAGCAGGATATCTCAAGATTTGAACCGACGGTTGCGCCGTTTAGTGTCGTCATGCTGCTTGATATGAGCGGTTCGACACTCGGTTTTCGGCAAACTATTCGGCAATCGGCATTTCGTTTTATTGACGCGCTTGCACCGGAAGACCGCGTGGCAGTCGTTGAATTTTACGACAAAGTAAATTTGCGTAACGATTTTACGACCAACCGGAAAATAATCGCCAATTCAATCAATGTCGCCAACGGGCAGGGCAAAACTCAGCTTTATGAAGCTATTAATTTCGCGCTTGACAAACTCGCTAAAGAAGCTGCTCGCCGCAAAGCGATAATTGTTTTAACTGACGGAGTTGATTCTAATGTCCAGAACAACGACCGCAAGTTTTTGGAAAAGGTAAAAGAATCCGACATACCGACGGCTATCAAACCCGAAACCAGCGACATCTTAAATCGTACCTTAAATAAATCGGATGCCCAAGGCGTAACGATTTATCCGCTTGCACTTCCGACCGGCGACCCATTCAAACTCGCTGACCCGACACCAGTGCAGATTGCGATGTTTTCCGCCGCCCGCAATCGCTTGCAGATTTTGGCAGAAAGAACCGGCGGAACGCTTAACACAATCAATCGTTTGGATGAAATGGGCAGACTTTACGCGGCGGTGGCGGCGGATTTGCGTACGCTTTATACAGTCGAATATCAGCCGACTAACTCCAAACGCGACGGCAAATGGCGCGAAATTAAAATCGAGGTCAGCAATCCTGAACTTATCTCAAGAACTCGTCAAGGTTATTTTGCAAAGTAAATTTTCAGGGAATTTTATTATTAAACTTGACACTCAAGCGCAACATTTGTAGTCTAATTATTCGCTTTATGCACCCGTAGCTCAGTTGGATAGAGTGCATGACTACGAATCATGAAGTCGCAAGTTCGAATCTTGCCGGGTGTATTCAAATT
>JACCYR010000199.1 GCA_013696385.1 Acidobacteriota bacterium | reverse complement strand
ATCAAGCGCTGCGCGAGGAAATTATCAGAGACGAAAACGTCTTTGTGATGGGCGAAGAAGTCGCCGAATACGACGGCGCATATAAAGTTACGCGCGGGCTTTGGAAGGATTCGGCGACAAGCGCGTGGTTGACACGCCGATTACCGAACTCGGTTTTGCCGCCGTCGGTGTCGGCGCGGCGATGGCTGGACTTCGTCCCGTGATTGAGTTTATGACGTTTAATTTTTCGATTCTGGCGGCTGACCAAATCATCAATCACGCGGCGAAAATGTTTTATATGTCAGGCGGACAATTCAAAGTCCCGATTGTTTTTCGCGGTCCGAACGGCTCGGCTTATCAAGTTTCGTCGCAGCATTCGCAGGCACTCGAAGCGTTTTACGCCAATTTTCCCGGCTTAAAAGTCGTGATGCCGTCAACCGCCGCCGACGCAAAAGGTTTATTAAAATCAGCCATCCGCGACGACAATCCGGTTGTCTTTCTCGAACAGGAAAGAATGTATGGCTTAAAAGGTGAAGTTCCCGAAGACGCGGATTTTTTGATTCCTTTAGGCGTTGCCGATGTCAAACGCGAAGGAACTGATTGCACAATTGTCGCTCGTTCGATGACCTTTCCGTTGGCAATGCAAGCCGCCGAACAGATGGAAAAAGATTTTGATATTTCCGTTGAAGTCATTGACCCGCGCACCATCAAACCGCTTGACATCGAAACGATTGTCAATTCTGTGAAAAAGACGAATCGGCTGGTCATTGCCGAAGAATCGCACGCTTTTGCATCAGTCGGCGCGGAGATTTCCTATCAAGTTATGGAACGCGCTTTTGATTATTTAGACGCGCCCATAAAACGCATCTCAACCGCCGAAGCACCGATGCCATACGCAAAAAATTTGGAGGAATTAGCTTTGCCCGATGTTCCAAAAATCATCGCGGCAGTCAAGGAAGTTTGTTATTTATAAATGAATTTTACTTGGAATCCAGAAAAAGCTGTCAAAGTTTTAGCGGAGCATCGGATAAACTTTGCGAAGATTATCGATATTTTTGAAGATTCGTTTTCGCTTGATTTGATTGATGATAAACATTCTAATCCTACCGAACTTCGTTTTATAATTGTCGGGAGAACGGTTGAATATGGTTTGGTTTATTTAGTTTATATAATGCCGACTGATGATGAAATTCATTTTGTAACGGCACGAAAAGCCGAAAAATGGTATGTCAAACAATATGAAGAAAACTTACGAAGAACTTGAAACAAGCGATGAATTAAAAGCTAGAGGACTTCGGCGCATTAAACGCAGATTTCAACCGAAAAAAGGTGAAATGACGTTGAAAGATTGCCAAGTAATTACCGAAATTCGCATTGATGCTGACCTTTATAATTTTTTAGAATCGAAGGCTCAAAATAGCGCAGATTCAAATGTAGAAAAATTATTAAATGCTATTTTGCGCGAAAAATTTGAAAAAGAAGAAGCGGAAAAACTTGTGGAAATTAAAGAATTACGCAGTAAATTATTAAACGACAGCGAGTTTTTGCAGGAATTAAAGATAAAATTGGCGGCGTGAACAGTGAACAAGAAAGATTTAAAGCGCGAATACAAACAAACTCTGCAACCGATGGGCGTTTTTCAGATTCGCAATTTGGTTTGTGAAAAAGTTTTCGTTGGTTCGACGCTGAATCTTGACGGAATTTTCAATCGGTCTAAATTTCAGCTAAAAGCAGGAGTTCATCCAAGTAAAATGCTGCAAGCCGATTGGAATGAATTCGGCGCAGAAAATTTTGCTTTTGAGATTTTAGAAGAAGTTTTTCCGCGCGAAAATCCTGATTATGATTACAAATCTGATGTGGAATGTTTGGAAGACCTGTGGCTTGAAAAGTTAGAGCCTTACGGCGACAAAGGTTATAACGAGCCAAAGAAAACGCGGGAAGAAAGACTACGGATGATGGCGGAAAACAAATTACGATAAAATTTATTTAACTGAAAAAGTTTTAGATTATGGCTGAAAAATTTTTAATGCCGAAACTTTCGCCGACGATGGAAGAAGGACAAATTTCTCATTGGTTGAAGGCAGAAGGCGACACATTTGAGGCAAACGAAACGATTGCCGAAGTAGACACCGATAAAGCGACGATGGAAATGACAGCGTTATCGGGCGGAACTTTGCTCAAAATTCTCAAAGACGCGGGCGATACCGCCGCTTTGGGCGAACCGATTGCCATCACGGGCGAAAAAGGCGAGGATATTGCCGGACTTTTGAGTGAAATTTCTTCAAACGGCAGAGGTAAATCGCCAGAAAAAGCCGAATTGAAAGAGGAAAAACGCGAAGAAAAGACCGAAGAGGTTGAAGAAAAAGTTCCGACCCGCGAAAAGCCGAACGAAGTCGCCACAGAAGGTAATGAAGAACTTGACGAGGAACTTTCCGAAACCAAAGGGCGTAGTTACGATTACTCGCATCCCGGCGCAAAGGATGACGCAGAATCCAAAATCCAAAATCCAAAATCCAAAATTGAGAGGATGCTTGTTTCGCCGATTGCGGCGCGGATGGCTTCGGAAAACGGCATTGATTTGCGTTCGATTAAAGGTTCGGGACCAAACGGCAGAATTATCAAACGCGATGTCGAATCTGCTCTCGCGGAAGTCCAGAGTCCAGAGTCCAGAGTCCAAAGTCAAGAAACCGCGCCGAGTTTTGGACAAATTCCGGAAATTCAAGGCGCAAGCGCATATCGTGAAGAAAACACTTCAAAAATGCGACAGATTATCGCGCAAAGATTGGCGACTTCAATTGGTCCGATTCCGACATTTTACTTAACCGTGGAAATCGAAATGGACAAAGCATTGGAGTTTCGCCAACTAATCAACGCGAGTTTGAAGGAAGATGAAAAGGTCAGCGTCAACGACATTATTGTTAAAGTCGCGGCGCAAGCCTTAACCAAACATCCTTTTGTCAACTCTTCGTATCAAGACAACAAAATTCGTTTTTACGAAGATGCGGATATCGGCGTTGCCGTCGCCATTGACGAAGGTTTGATAACGCCGGTTGTGCGCGGCGCAAACAAAAAAGGGATTACCGAAATTTCCCGTGAAATTAAAGAAATGGCTTCGCGGGCGCGTGAGAAAAAACTCCAACCCGAAGAATACACGAGCGCGACGTTTTCGATTTCCAATTTGGGGATGTTCGGCATCAAAGAATTTACCGCAATTATCAATCCGCCGGAAGCCGCGATTTTAGCGATTGGCACGGCAAAACCGACAGCGGTTGTCGAAAACGGCGGATTTGTCGTGCGAAATCTGATGAATGTAACAATGAGTTGCGACCACCGCGTAATTGACGGCGCAACCGGCGCGAAGTTTTTGCAGACGTTCAAGCAAATGCTGGAGAATCCCGTCTTGATGTTGATGTGATGAAAATTAGCGGTTTCATTTGGCTTGACGGTATTGTTCAAAAACTTCTGTGGAAGCACTCCGTTACTCAACAAGAAGTCGTTGAGCTTTTTGAAAACTCGCCGCGTTTATATTTTGTTGAAAAAGGAAACCGAACGGGCGAAAATGTCTATGTCGCTTTCGGACAAATCGGCGGCGGAAGATATTTGGTAGCGTTTTTTATTTACAAGAAAAATCGGCAAGCCTTGATTTTATCCGCTCGTGATATGACCAAAGCAGAACGAAAAAAATATGCGAAGAAATAAAAGTTCAATTTCAAAAGCGGAAACTTACAAAGAAATCGGCGAGTTTTGGGACGCGAACGATTTAACGGATTTTTGGGAACAAATCGAACCCGTCGAATTTAAAATCGAAATCGAATCGCAAACGACATATTTTCCGGTCGAAACAAATCTTTCGACAAAACTTGCCGCCGCCGCCAAGCGACACGGAGTTTCGCCCGAAACACTTCTCAATTTATGGATACAGGAAAAAACGGCGGAAGAATTGGCGGTTAAAAGTTGATGAGTAAATTTGCGATTTGTATTTACGCGGGCGAAGACGTGCTTCTGACGGCGCGTAAAATCTATCAAGTTCTCCCTGACGAAAAGGCGGAACGCTCCGATTATATTCGCATTATAGATGACGAGGGCGAGGATTATCTTTATCCGAAAAAATATTTTGTGTTCGCGCCATTTCCTCAAGAGGTAGAAAAGTCTTTACTCCAAACATTATAACAACGCGAAGTTTTTGCAGACGTTTAAGCAAATGCTCGAAAATCCGATTTTGATGCTGATGTAATTTTCAATGGAATTTGAAATTATTAGTCAAATT
>JACCYR010000231.1 GCA_013696385.1 Acidobacteriota bacterium | reverse complement strand
GAAACGGGCGAAGCGCGAATGTCAAAACCTCCGACATTGAAAACGCAATTTTTTCGCCAAGCGCATTTTTATTATTTTGCGGGCAATTTGCAAGTTGTGCTTTTGCTTTTGTTTTCGCTTCTGGCGTGTCTTTCGGCGTTGACGGGAATTTATTTGAACTGTGTTTATTGGTTTAGAAGGAAATTTAGAGATTAGATGTCAGATGTTAGAATATATACATTTGGAATTAGAAGGTAGATATTAGAAACGAGTTTTTCACTAATCTCTGACATCTGACATCTCACTCTTGTCTTTCGGCATCTGAAAAGTTAGTCTTTCTTTATCAGGAGTAACAAATATGAAAAGTCTTTTTTTAATGGCGTTTTTGCTTTTGAGTTTTACCTATTCATACGCTCAAAACGAGCAAGCACCGCTTCAGGAACAGGAAATCAACTATAAAGATTGGACATACAAAAGTGTCCGCGACAATAGAGACATAAATTTACGGGATTTTGCCAAAAACAAAAAACTCGTAATGGTCGTTTATTTCGCGCCGTGGTGTCCGAATTGGAAACACGAAGCGCCGTTTGCCGAAAAACTCTACGAAAAATACAAATCAAACGGTTTTGACGTAATCGGCATTGGCGAATACGATACGGTTGCGGCGATGAAAACCAATCTTGACGACAAAAAAATTACATTTCCCGTAGTGTATGAATCGGATTCAAAAGACGCGCAACAGAAGACTTTGCATTATCAATATCGCAAAGCGGCGGGCGACACGCGCGGTTGGGGTTCGCCTTGGAACATTTTTATTGAGCCTGCCGCTCTGAAAAAAGACGGTGATATTCTGATGAAAAAAGCATTTGTCGTCAATGGCGAATTGATTGAAGCGGATGTCGAAAAATTTGTCCGTCAAAAATTAGGTTTGCCCGCCGAGGAAACTAAAATGGCGACAAAAGACAAAACGGTTGAAGCCTGTGCGCCGGAAGCGAAAACGACGACAAGTTTTAAGAAGCCTGAGCCGAGAAAATAAGTATTTTGATTAGAAGGCAAGCGTTTCCAGCCGGTTAGGATATGACTCGTAAATTTATTTTCACAATTTTATTTTTTGTCTTTGCTTGCTCCATTTTCGCGCAATCCGGGCGCGTCAAACCGTCCGAAACACCATTGCCGATACCTAAACCGCGCATCGTTTATATTCCGACACAAACTAATTCTAAAACTCCGAAACCGAACGCTTCGTCAACGTCACCGAAAATTGAAGAAGACGACGGCGAAGTAATCCGTGTTGATTCAACACTTGTGCCGATTCCGGTTTCGGTGATTGATTCAGGCGGGCAAGCTGTAACAAATCTCAAACTCGAAGATTTTATATTACAGATTGACGGCAAAACGGCGGAAATTGGTGAACTTTCGCGTTCCGACACGCCTGTGCGTCTGGCGTTGCTTTTCGACAATAGTTCGAGCGTAACGCAGGCGCGAGAATTTGAGAAAAAAGCGGCGATTCGGTTTTTCAAGCGCGTCATTCGTCCCGACAAAGACCTTGCCGCGCTTTACAGTGTTTCTACCGGCTCGCGGCTTGAACAGCCTTTAACGAAAGATGTTTCGTCGCTCATCCAAGCCATCGAAAATTTTCCGATGCCGGCGGGCGCAACCGCGCTGCTTGACGGCATTATCAAAGCGGCAAATTATTTGAAAGAAGCCCAAGGTCGGCGTGTTATTGTCGTTGTTTCAGACGGCGAAGACACAATTTCCGACGCGACTTTTGAAGAAACCGTCCGCGCCGTCCAAGCCAATAATTGCCAAGTTTATGTTGTCAAAACTACCGAATTTGAGAATTACAAACAAACCGGACAACGCAGCGGAAATGCAAATATCCGCTATCTTTCGGCAGAACATCGGATGCAGGAATTAGCCGCTCAAACCGGCGGCACAGTTTATTCGCCGATTGACGAAAGGGAACTTGACGCGGCTTTTATCCAAATTTCTGCCGAACTCTCGCAGCAATACGTTTTGAGTTATTATCCTGAAAACGAATCGGACAAGCGCGGCGAGTTTCGCACTATTTCACTTACAGTAAAAAACGCGCAAAATTTGACTATCAGGACAAGAAAAGGCTATTACGTTCCTAGAAAGTGAAGCGCAAATCATGACACCACAAGAAATTATTACTGAAATTCAAAAACTTCCGCCAATCAAACGAAAAGAAGTTTTAGAAGGCATTTCGCAAAATTTGCTTGAGAACAATGTAATCAGCGAAGCAGAAGCGGCGAAACGTCTTTTGAAAAAAGGCATTATTATTGAGATTCCCGAAGGTTGGGATGAGTCGGATGAAGATTTTGAGCCGATTGAGATAAAGGGAAAACCTCTTTCAGAAACGATAATCGAGGATAGACGCTAATGTCGGCTTATTTTTTCGACGTAGCGCGGCAGTCAAACGATATGTTAGTGAAGTCGGCACGGCTTGGGTTATTAGTCTTTTCCGTGCTTCAAACCAAAGTAGCTTTTACGTTGCGCGAATTACCTTGACAGAAGTTGTTTCAGCTTTCACGCGAAGATTAAAGGGCAAAAGTCTTGCGCCGCGTCAAACGACAAAAGCTAAAAGACGGTTTCGGCACGATTTTCGGCGCAAATTCTTTAAACTCGAAATTAACGCATTGTTGATTGAACGCGCCACCGATTTGGCGGAAAAATATGCGTTGCGCGGTTATGATGCAGTTCAACTGGCGGCGGCTTTGACCGCCAACGAAGCGCGAATTGCCGTTAATGCTTTGCCTTTGATTTTGGTTTCCGCCGACAATGATTTGAACGCGGCGGCAACTGCCGAAGGTTTAGCGGTTGAAAATCCGAACGACTATCTATGAAACTAAGCTACAAAATTATTATCTATTTAGCGATTGCGTTGGGAATCGCTCATCAGGGATTTGCGGTTTATGGCGGAAAATTTAATTTAAATGTATTGTGGTTTATCGGTTCGGGTTTTGCGATGATTTTCGCTGGTTTTCTAAATCTCGCTCTTGTCAGAATCTCGCCGACGGATTGGCTTATTCATATCCTTTGCATCATTGCCAATTTGACGATTACAATTCTTTTCGTCGTCGCGTTATTAACTGTTTTGCAAGAACCGCAAGTTTTTGTTGGGATTTCGATTTTCGCGTTATTAACCGTTTTTTCGTTTCTTCAGATAAAGTAAATAATATGCTTGAAGAATATCTACAACAATTTCTCCAACATTTGCGTTACGAGCGTAATGTCAGCGCACACACTTTGCGGAATTATTCCAGCGATTTGGAGTTATAATTTGAAATGAAAAAGCAAAGACTATTGCAGAAAATCCTTTCTAACACGCGGAATGTAAGATTTAATGAAATGGTTAGTTTAGTTGAAGCATTTGGTTTTAGACTCTCAAGAATTTCGAGCAGTCATCATATTTTTACGCATCCTGAATTATCGAAATCGTTAACTTACAAAACGCCAAAGGGCATGCTAAATCATATCAAGTCAACCAATTTTTGAAATTAGTCGAGAAATACAACTTGGAGTTAAAGGAAAAATGAAACACGATTATCACATTAATATTTTTTACAGCAAAGCCGACGGCGGTTATATTGCCGATATTCCGGATTTGGAATTTTGTTCGGCATTCGGCGAAACGCCTTTTGAGGCATTGAAAGAAGTCGAAATTGCCAAAAATGCTTGGCTTGAAACGGCAAAAGACGAAGGCAAATCAATTCCTGCGCCAAAATATTGTCCGGTGATTTATCAATCTTTAGTTGCTTAAGAACAGAGATATGTTTGAAGAATATCTACAGCAATTTCTCCAACATCTGCGTTATGAACGCAACGTCAGCCAGCACACTTTGCGAAACTATTCGAGCGATTTGGAACAGTTTCACGAACATCTCGCGCCCGCGCAGGTTGACGGAACGCGCAAGCAAATTCCGGTTAAAGACATTGACCATTTGACGATACGCGAATGGATGGCAACGCTCCACGCCGATAATAAAAAGAAAACTTCGATTGCACGGAAACTCGCCAGCTTAAGGACATTTTTCCAATTTCTCGTGCGCGAAGGCGTTCTGGAAAACAATCCGGCGAAACTCGTCGCTACGCCGAAGGTTGAGCGCAAACTGCCGAATCATCTTTCGATGGAAGACGCAGTGCGCTTTATCGAATCGCCGGATTTGGAAAGCGATTTGGGAAGGCGCGACCGCGCGATTTTGGAATTTCTGTATGCGACGGGAATGCGCGTCGGCGAACTTGTCGGATTAAACCTAAAAGATATTGATTTCCGCGAAAAGTTGGTTCGCGTTACGGGCAAACGCAAGAAACAGCGCATTCTGCCATTTGGCGAACCTGCGCTTCATTCATTGATGTATTATTTAAACGAAACGCGCCCGACTTTTCTCAATAATTGTCCTTTGAACGAGTGCGATGACCAAGCCGTTTTTCTCAATTATCAAGGCACGCGCATCACAACCCGTTCAGTTGGGCGAATGGTTGATAAATACATCAAGCAAGTCGCCGACATTCATGACATTTCACCGCACTCTTTAAGACATTCTTTCGCCACGCATCTGCTCGATTCCGGCGCGGATTTGCGCGACATCCAAGAACTTCTCGGACACGCGCGGCTTTCGACAACGCAGATTTACACGCATGTTTCGATGGAAAAATTGATTGAGGTTTATGACCGAACGCATCCGAAAGCGTAAATAATGGAAAATGGAAAATGGATAATGAAGAAATTATTTTCCGTTATCCATTTTCCATTTACTATTCCATTTCTGATTCGTCAATATCAAAATTTGCATAGACGTTTTGTACGTCGTCGTGGTCTTCGATGGCTTCAAAAAGTTTGAGCATTTGCGCAGCGTCCGCGTCTTCGAGGTGAATGTAATTTTGCGGAATCATCGAAACTTCAGCCACCTGCGGTTCAATGCCTGCCGATTTTACTGCTTCGTTGACATCATCAAAATTTTCCGGCGCGGTCAGAATTTCAAAACTGTCGCCATCGTCTTGCATATCTTCCGCACCCGCTTCCAAAGCAATTTCAAAAAGTTCGTCCTCATTTTTCGCTTCCTTATCAATAACGATGTAGCCTTTTTTATCAAACATCCACGCCACCGAACCGGCTTCGCCGAGATTGCCGCCGTTTTTCGAGAACAAATGACGCAGTTCGGCAACCGTTCTGTTTCGGTTATCGGTCATTGGTTCGATTAAAACCGCCACGCCGCCGATGCCGTAACCTTCGTAAGTAATTTCCTCGTAATTTACGCCTTCGAGTTCGCCCGTGCCGCGTTTTATCGCACGGTCAATCGTGTCGTTTGGCATATTCGCGGCTTTCGCGTCGGTTACGGCTTTTCTTAACCTCGCGTTTGCATCAATATCGCCCGTGCCGCCCGTCCGCGCCGCAACCGTAATTTCTTTAATCAGCTTAGTAAAAACTTTGCCGCGTTTTGCGTCCAATGCGCCCTTTTTGTGTTTAATAGTGTGCCACTTCGAGTGTCCTGACATTTTATAATTATCCTTAATTATTTGTATTAATTTGAAAAATTGAAATATATCACGCTAGTTTTTGACTGGCAAAATGTCGGTTAAATTTTTGCTTGTTATATTTGAAATGCAAACTTGTTTTGTCTTTGCTGTTTGACCGTTAAGAATTTGGACTTCACTTTTGGAAACGCCAAAAGTTTTCGATAAAAGTTTGACGAGTTCAGCATTTGCCGCGCCGCCCGTCGGCGGAGCGCAGAGCCTGATTTTCAACGCGCCGTCGTGTTCGCCGACAATCTCGCTTTTCGACGCTCGCGGCACAACGCGCACGTTGAAAGTCAAACTTCTATTTTTTTCGGTTGTTTGAATCATTTTTTAGCCACCGAGTTCACAGAGAACATAGAGAAAATTTGTTCGCAGATAAACACAGACAAACACAGATTTTTGAACATCTCGGAATTTAGTTTGTATTATTTCTGAAAATCTCTCGGTTCTTCTGTGTGGTTAAAATCCTAAAAAACAAAAATCTGTAATACAAGCGATTGCAAAAATCCAAGTAGCAACAGCAGAATCATTGCCGAAATATCGAACATTCCAATCGGCGGAATCAAGCGGCGCAGCGGAATCAAAATCGGGTCGGTAACGCGCTGAACAAAACCAAGAAAGGTGTTCCGCGTAAAAACAAACCACATCGAAATAAAGCGGATAAAGATAAACAAAATGTAAATGCTCAAGAGCGCGTAAAGCACAAAACCGATTATTGCTTTGAAATTTCCGGTCGTTGTCGCATCCGCCAAACCTTGAATAATAAAAAGGGTGTTCCAGATAATCCCCAATCCGAAATATGCCAAAACGCCCGCAATAAATAATGTAACCAGCGGCGCAAATTTTGTGTTGACGCGAAAATTCGCCAAAAAACGTGCTGCCGGATAAACAAAACGGTCGGTGCTTTTTTTCAGTTGATAAGAAAATCTGCCGACTTTGCCAAATGGATTCGGGTCTGAATAATTGAAAATCAGACGCAAAATTAAAAGCAGGGCAAACGCTAAAAAAGTGATTGTAACAACCCAACTGATTATCGGATAAATTTCTAAAAGCATATATTCTATATTTTATCTCTAATTTCTCTGTTTGTTTCTATTTCGCGTATTCTTGAAATTTTCGCTTTATACTTAATTGTTTTGCCTGATGGAATACTTTCCAGGTGTAAAAATTCGCAATATACTAATTATTATCTATTGTAATTTACAAAGAACTTCACGCCAAGCCAGCCAAGTCCGTAAAACTTTTTCAGCTTTGCGCTGTTCGGTTCTGAAGGCGCGAGTGTATTTAATTTATCCGAAATTCGCTCTGATTTTAGAGAATAATAGGTTAGCAACAAGTTTCACAAGCTCTCTTTGCGTTTCAATAAATGAATATGATATTCTCTTTCTTTTGTTATCATACCTTTTTAACAGTCTATTACTGAGGAGCAAATTATAAGATGGCTAATGAAGGAAAAGGTCAGCTCGGACAAATTGTGCAGATTATCGGTCCGGTGGTTGACGTAGAATTTTCAGACAATTATCTGCCGCCGATTTATCAAGCATTACGCGTTACCAGCGAAGGTTTTGATGTTGAAACTCCGGTTGACGTAATTGCCGAAGTCCAGCAGCACCTAGGCGAAGGTCGAGTCCGCGCCGTTTCGATGCTGCCAACCGACGGAATGGTGCGCGGAATGAAGGTAATTGACACGGGCAGTCCGATTACTGTTCCGGTCGGTGAAGCGACACTCGGGCGCGTGATGAATGTTATTGGCGATCCGGTTGATGAACTCGGTCCGGTCAATTCAGAAGAGCGTGATTCGATTCACCGCCATGCGCCGACCTTTGACGAGCAAGCGACGGAACTCGAAATGTTTGAAACGGGAATCAAGGTGATTGATTTGATTCAACCATTTAAGCGCGGCGGGAAAATCGGTTTATTTGGCGGTGCGGGCGTTGGTAAAACGGTTTTGATTCAGGAACTTATTACAAACATTGCAACCGAGCATAG
>JACCYR010000179.1 GCA_013696385.1 Acidobacteriota bacterium | reverse complement strand
GTCCAAACCGTCTGATTTTGCCACAATTGCCAGCCGCCTAGCCAGGTGTTCCATTTTGGGGCGACTTGAAAAACTCTGTGCGGCAAATCCCACAAAAGTAAAAGCGAGCCGATGACCGAACGAGGATATTTAACCGCCGTTTCAATCATATAGTTCAAAAAATCAGCATCGAAAACCGCATCGTCATTGATCATCAAGACATAATCCGGCTGGTGTTCTAACGCGGCTCGAACACCGACATTAGTGCCTTCGGTGAACCAGAGATTTCCGTCGCCTGCAACGAGTTCGACATCGGGAAATTCTTTTTCGATTGCCTCGCTTGTTCCATCAGTCGAACCGTCATCAACAATTATGGTATGAACGTTCAGACTTTCCGTAGCCATTCGGGAAAGACTTCGCAGACATAAAAGCGTTATTTCCCGTCGATTATGAACCGGCGCAACTATTTCGATTCTTTTCACTTTTTACAAACTTTCCGCTTTCGACAAATTATTAGTTTCCTTTCCCCAAAGTTCAGTTAAGAAATTTGCCTGTAATTCATTATTATCACTGCAGCCGATTGGGTGATAACTGATATTTTCTTTATTTGAGAGTTTGTCTTTCAGAATTCGCCAAAAATCGTAGACGATTGTCTTTTTTCCGTCGGCGACAAAATCATCTGACTTTAACTGCTTAAATTCAGTGTCAGCGGTTGTAATTAAAACTACATCGGCTTGCTCCAAACATTTTTCTGCCGAATCTAAAATCACAATTTTCCCTTTTAGTTCCGCTTCCGCACTTTCGTTTGCTAACGGGTCATATGCGACGACTCTTGCACCGGCTTCGGAAAGTGTTTTTGCCAGATAAATACCCTGTGATTCTTCGACAACGTGCGAACTCGGTTTATACGACAATCCTAAAATCGCTACGGTTTGACCTTGCTTTATCACCGGACGAAGTTTATTGGTTATTGTTTCCGCCATTGCGCGATTTACGCGGTCGGTTGTTTCGGCAATATCGGCGCAAGAATTTAACGTTCGCGCCATATAACTTAATGCGACATTATCACGCGGAAAACAAGGTCCGCCGTAACCGAGTGCGCCGGTTAGGTATTTTCGCCCGATACGCGAATCAGTTCCAAGCGCGTCGGTTACGACATCCACGTCTCCACCTGGAATTCTTTCGCACAAGTCCGCCAGCATATTGGCAAAAGTTATTTTCGTCGTTACGAAAGTATTAACCGAAATTTTTGTCAACTCAGCATTTTCTAAACTCATCCGTTTGCAAGGCGGATTTCCAAACATAACTTTTGAATAAAAATATTCCAACTCTTTGCCGCAACGCTCGTCAAATTCGCCGCACAATGTAAAATCAGGATTGAGAAAATCTCGAATAATACTGCCAAGCGCAATAAATTCAGGGCTATAACAAAGACCGAAACCTTTGCCGCATTTTTTGCCTGATTCTTTTTCCAGAATGGGCAGAAGACCGAAACGGGTTGCGCCCGGCAAAACTGTTGAAGTTAAAATGACAATATGATAACCATCTTTTTTTGCCAATGCTTTGCCGATTTCCTTAAACGCCCATGCCGCATATTGAAGCGAAAACGAACCTTTTTCATCGCTCGGAGTTGGCACAATGACAAAAGAAATATCAGAATTTAGAACCGCTTCTTCGTGGCTCAATGTTGCCCGGATTCTTTTTTTATTTTCCGAAAGATATTTCTTCAAATCGGTTTCCTGCACCGGTTCGCGTCCTTCATTAACTGCATCAACCGTTTTTTGATGAATGTCAACGCCTATAACTTCAAAGCCGCGACTGGCAATCGCGGCAACCATACTC
This sequence comes from Acidobacteriota bacterium, assembly GCA_013696385.1. Taxonomy (GTDB): domain Bacteria; phylum Acidobacteriota; class Blastocatellia; order Pyrinomonadales; family Pyrinomonadaceae. Next base: position 1,604 of record JACCYR010000179.1, on the reverse strand, counting down.
GCTCCTAATTTTCCTAACCCAATTACCGAAACTTTTTCAACCATTTTATGTTTTTGTTTATAAACCCTTATCCAAATTATTTTGCTTTAGCCGTCACGCAAAGATGCCAGCCAAGTTTTTTTTCCAGTTGACGAAAAACGCCTTGAGGAAGTATTCGCCAATGCCATTCCTTTACATATTGGTATTTTACATAATCCTTTATTCTGTAAGGAAATATGTGTTCGACATAATTTTCTTTTATTTCAAAACCTTCTCCGATTAAATCTTTAACGGTTTTTTTCGTGTAGGAGTAAGTTACGGGACAACCTGTTTGGGCTTCGGAATGTTCGGCAATCCATCTATCGAGTTTCCAAAATTGCCCTTGTCCGTGAGTCAACATTATCCATAATACTTTCCAGGCATACCGATAATAAACCATTAACTTTAATTCACTCCCCGAATGAACAAAATTTTCACGAACTTGTTCGATAATTTTTTCGGGATGCGGCGAATGGTGAATTACGCCAAACGAATAAACCAAATCATATTTTTGCGGCGGAATATATTCGGAAAGTTTTTCGGCATTGACTTCATAAAACTTAATTCTGTCAGAAAGACCAAAAACCTCGGCTCTTTTTTTTGCCAACTTTAATGATTCACCCGACAAATCGACTGCCGTAACTTCTGCACCGGCGCGGGCAAAATTCATTGTGTCGGTGCCGATACCACAACCGATTTCTAAAACTTTCTTGCCTGTCCAACGCTCAAATTTAGCAAAAGCCGGAATATGCGGCTCAACCAGATATTTTCGCTCCTCAACCTGGTCGAAATACTCTTTTGTTCCGATTTCAGCCGTTGAATGCCGGATGTTACACGGACGGCGATTCCAATAATCTTGAACTTGGGTTATTGAAGTTTCTACAAATTCACTACTCATCATTTTAAAAATCAAGATACTACGCTCTGAGAAAAAACTTTTTGATTGGGGTTACTCTCATTTTTATTTTGGACTTGTTCCTCAATCCATTTATAAGTTACCGCTAAACCTTTTTCCAAAGAAATTTCCGGCTCCCAACCGAGAACTTCGCGCAGTTTTGTATTGTCGGAATTTCTGCCGCGCACGCCTTGCGGTCCGTCAATATGTTTTTTGTTGATTTTGACTCCGGCGATTTCCGCGATAATGTCGGCAAGCCCGTTGATTGTTACCATTCGGTCTTGTCCGAGATTGAGCGGTTCGTGAAAATCCGAACGCATCAGACGATAGATGCCTTCGACACAATCGTTGATATAACAAAACGAGCGCGTTTGTTCGCCGTCGCCCCAAATTTCGATTTCTCTTTTGCCGTTTAATTTCGCTTCGGCAATTTTACGGCACATCGCCGCCGGCGCTTTTTCGCGTCCGCCTTCCCAGCTTCCTCTCTCGCCAAAGATATTATGAAACCGAACCGTGCGGGTTTCGATACCGTAATCTTTGTAGTAGTGCTGACAAAGAATTTCCGAAACCAGCTTTTCCCAACCGTAAGCGTCCTGCGGTTGCGCCGGATATGCATCTTCTTCTTTGAGCGGCTGAACATTCGTTTCTTCCTGTAAATATTCGGGATAAATGCAAGCCGAGCTGGTATATA
>JACCYR010000171.1 GCA_013696385.1 Acidobacteriota bacterium | reverse complement strand
GCGCCGTCTTGTCTGACGGCGTTGAAAAAGCAATGGCAAAATATAACTGATTTTGGATTTTGGATTGCAAAATAATGAAGCTGAAAACTTCAATGTCGAAACAATCCAAAATCCAAAATCCAAAATCCAAAATCGAATATCCCTTCTTGCTTCATTTATGGATAATGAGGCTAGACAAGCCAAAAGGAGGACAATAAATTGGCAGAAAAAAGAGTATATGAAGTAATGTTTATCGCCGCGCCGGAAACGGCGGACGAAGACGTTGCAAAACTAAATGATGCAGTCACAAAGCTGATTGAAACCGAAGGCGGAAGCGTCGTCAAACTCGAAGATATGGGACGACGCAAACTCGCTTACCCAATCAATAAAAAAACCGAAGGTTATTACGTTTTATTTGAAATCGAAGGTTCTGGGCAAGAGATTGCCGAACTTGAACGCCGAATGCGCGTCAACGATACGATTATTCGTTATCTCACCGTTAGAGTTGACGAAGAACGCAAAACGGCGCAAAAGTTGACCGACAAACGCGAAACTCGTCAGAGCAGAAATAACGAAAGAAATAAGGCTTCGGCAAGCAGAAATAAACCCGAAGAAACAATGGCGGAAGAAGCCCAAGATAATGAGGAGGAGCAATAAATGATTGATAAGAAACCGAAAAAATTCGATGAAGAAGACGATAAAATAGATATTGACTTGGGCAGCGAGCTAAAAAATGAAAGAATGCCGCCGCGCCGCTATCAACGCCGTCGGCAAAGTCAATTTGTTCCCGATTATATTGATTGGAAAGACGTTGATTTTTTGAAAAGATTTATTCCCGAACGCGGCAAAATTATGCCGCGCCGCATTTCGGGAGTTTCGGCTAAAGACCAACGCCGCGTAGCAACGGCAATTAAACGGGCGCGTGCAATGGCATTGATACCTTTCGTAACGGATTAAATCAGGAGGAATTTTTTAATTATGGCAACGACAAATGTTCTATTACGAGACGACGTAGAAAATCTCGGCGGACGCGGTGAAATCGTCAAGGTTAAAGCCGGTTATGCGAGAAACTTTCTGCTTCCGCAAGGCATTGCGACACAGGCAACTAAAGGAAATATCAAACAGGTTGAGCAGGAACGCTCGGTGCTTCTGAAAAAAGCCGCGACTGAAAAATCAACTGCCGAGGCGCAGTTTGAACAAATGAAAGATATTTCGCTTGCCTTTCAGCGCAAAGCGGGCAAAGACGGAACGCTTTTCGGTTCAGTAACTTCGATGGATATTGCCGAGGCTATTCAAGCTAAAGGCTACGAGATTGACCGCCGCAAAATCCAGTTGAAAGATACGATAAAGGAAACGGGCAATTATACCGTCAACGTCAAACTTCACCGCGAAGTTACGTTGGAAATTCCCGTTTCAGTAACGTCGGAAGGCGAAGCAACGAAAGAAAAAACCGAAAAAAAAGCCAAAGCCAAAACACCGGAAACTGAAACGGCTGAAACGCCAGAAAAAGTTGTGGAAAACTCTGTGGAAACAACTGACGAAGAAGCCGAAAGCTAATAAACACAAGAAAATTAAACGACGGCAAACCTTTGTTTGTCCGCTTGATTTGTATTATTATCAAAGACTGCAAGTTTCGGCTTGCGGTCTTTTTTATCCAATAAAATATCAAAGCATTCGATTTTTTGTCATTTAACCTGAGTTCGTGGTAAGAAGAATTGCCGCAAAAATGCACAGAAAACACAAAAAAAAAGAAAAAAATAAATTGTTTTTGTGAGTTTTGTGCATTTTGCGGCAAAAACAATCTGAAAATTTTTACATCGCACTTGAGGTTAATTTAAAAGCAACTTACCGACTACTGAAACAATGGAGACACCAAATCCTGAATACACACGCGAACAGTTTTTAGAAAAGCCGCTGCCAAGCAATCCTGAAAGCGAGCGCGTCATTTTGGGCGCGATTCTGCTGGACAACGCGCTTATCACGCAAGCCATTGAACAGCTCAAACCCGAAGATTTTTATTCGCCGAATTATCGCCGTATTTTCAAAGCAATGATTGCATTGTTTGAAAAAAGCGACCGCATTGACCCAATTTTAATTGGCGAAGAATTAAAAAAAGAAGGTTCGATTGATTCCATCGGCGGCGTGGCAACTATAACGAATTTAACCTTCGGCTTGCCGCATTTTTCCGACATCGCCGATTATGCCAAACTTGTCAAAGATAAATCCGTTACCAGAAATCTCATTAAAGTTTGCAATCAAATCACGAGCGAAGCACTTGCCGAAGAAGACGATGCCGAAGTCATTCTCGACCACGCCGAACAGATGATTTTCGCTTTAGCCGACGAAAGAACGCGGCAAGGTTTCGCGCACGTCAAACCCGTCGCCGAAGAAGTTTTGGCAAAAGTTCAGGAATATGCCAAACGCGAAACTCACGCTTTGACAGGTCTTGCGACCGGTTTCCGCGACCTCGACCAAATAACTTCGGGTTTGCAAAAAACTGATTTAATTATTGTTGCCGCCCGCCCAAGCATGGGCAAAACTTCGCTATGTCTGACTTTAGCGCAAAACGCGGCAATTCAGGAAAAAGCGGTGGTCGCCATATTTTCGCTTGAAATGTCGAAAGAACAACTTGTCATGCGGATGCTCAGTTCGGAAGCGAAAGTGGACGCGCATCGTTTTCGCACGGGTTATCTGACACGCGAAGAATGGGGCAGGCTTGCCGGAGCAATCGGGACGCTTTCGGAAGCAAGTATTTTTATAGACGATACGGCGGGAATTTCTGTTTTGGAAATGCGGGCGAAAACTCGGCGGTTGGTGGCGGAACAGAAAAAACTTGATTTGGTTGTCGTGGATTATCTGCAATTGATGGCTGGTTCGCGCCGAACCGAATCGCGTCAACAAGAGGTTTCGCAAATCTCGCGCGAGCTTAAAGGTTTAGCCAAAGAATTAAATGTGCCGGTCGTCGCACTTTCGCAGCTTTCGCGTGCGCCCGAAGCTCGAAATCCGCCGCGCCCGTTAATGTCTGATTTGCGCGAATCGGGCAGCATAGAGCAGGATGCGGACGTAGTTTCCTTTATTTATCGGGAAGAATATTATAAACCGAGCGAAGAAAATGCCGGTGTCGCGGAACTTCTCATTTCCAAACAGAGAAATGGTCCAACCGGCACGGTAAAACTCGCATTCTTGAAGGAATTTACCAGATTTGAAGATTATTATGGAGAATAAAATGAGCGAAGATTTACGTTTTCCGATTGGAAATTTTGATAAAAACATAGAAGTTACATCTGATTTGCGAAAGAAATTTATCCAAACAATTTCGGATTTGCCGAAAAACTTGGAAAAGGCAGTTGAGAATCTAAGCGATGAACAACTCGATACGCCGTATCGTCCTGAAGGTTGGACGGTGCGGCAAACCGTTCATCATATCGCCGACAGCCATCTGAATTCTTATTGTCGTTTCAAACTCGCTTTGACCGAAGACGTGCCGACGATTCGCCCGTATTACGAAGACCGTTGGGCGCAGCTTGCTGATAGCGAAATGCCGATTGACGTTTCGATGAAAATTATCGAAGGCTTACACCTCCGTTGGGCAACGCTTTTAAATTCGATGACGGACGAAGATTTCAAAAGGCAGTTAAATCATCCCGAATCGGGGAGTTGGACATTGGAAAAAATGCTCGGACTTTACGATTGGCACTCGACGCATCACACGGCGCATATTACGAAATTGCGGGAAAGATATAATTGGTGATAAATTTTCACAAAACATTGATTTCTCGCCAGAAGATTAAAGCGTTTCGTCCGAAAATTTATAAATAAACTTTGAATTTCTCTTTTGATAGAACTTTTATATTGCAAGTTAATTTTAATTAAAGTCTAACGATGGAATTGACGCGGGCGAAACCGAATTCACGCAATACAAAATTTAACGGACGACGTTTTTAAGAAAATAGCTGCCCGCGCCGAGAGCGTCCAATGACTTGTTGGACGCACCGTTGTCTTAAAAGCGATTAATATATCGTCCACAATCCGGGCGTGGCGAGTTCCAACAAGTGCTTGTCTGGGTCTCGGAAGTAGATGCTTGTTCCGCCGCGCGTCCACTTCACCTTGCTCTCAATTTCAATGTCGTTTTCAATTAACC
>JACCYR010000126.1 GCA_013696385.1 Acidobacteriota bacterium | reverse complement strand
ATGGCATATGTCGTTATTCTGCATCTGTCGCCCGAACACGACAGTCTTTTGGCGGAAATTCTCCAGCAGAGCGCGTCAATTCCGGTTACACAGGTGCAGGAAGAGAAGGTTAAAGTCGTGCCGAATCATGTCTATGTTATTCCGCCGAATAAAAGTCTGAAAATGAACGACGGGCATCTGGCTTTGTCGGACGTAACGCGGATTGAAGAGCGTCGTGCGCCGATTGATATTTTCTTTCGCACACTCGCCGAATCGCACGAATCACGCGCCGCCGCCGTTATTTTGTCAGGCACGGGCGCGGATGGTTCGATGGGAATGAAGCGCGTTAAGGAAAAAGGCGGCGTGGTTTTTGTCCAAGACCCGAACGAAGCCGAATATACTGATATGCCGCGCAATTCTTTAGCAACCGGATTGGTTGATTTCGTTTTGCCCGCGGCGGAGATGCCCGCGAGAATTATCGGTTATCGGGAAAATCTCGGCAAAGTTACGATTTCGCCCGAATTGCGGGAAAGACCAGAAACCGACGAACGCGCCCTGCATGATATTTTTACACAACTCAGAATCCGCACCGGACACGATTTTTCAAATTACAAACGCGCCACCGTTCTCCGGCGCATCGAACGCCGCGTCAATGTTCACGAACTCAAAAGTATACAGGATTATTCGCGCCTGCTGCACGAACAGCCGTCGGAAGCGTCGGCACTGCTGCGTGATTTGCTGATTTCGGTCACGAATTTTTTCCGCGATTCGGAAACTTTCAACCAGCTGGAACGACGGATTATCGCCAGACTTTTCGAGAATAAAACGGCGAACGACACTGTGCGCGTTTGGGTTGCGGGCTGCGCGACGGGCGAAGAAGCGTATTCTCTGGCGATGCTCACCGTCGAATACGCCGAGAATTTGAGAGACGCGCCCGCCATACAAATTTTCGCCACCGATATTGACGAATCCGCGATTGCCATTGCCCGCGAAGGTTTTTACACGGCGACCGACACCGCCGACGTATCCCCGGAACGCCTGCGCCGTTTTTTTGTCGCCGAACCGAACGGTTATCGTGTTCGGCGCGATTTGCGCGAGCGTGTTTTATTTGCCATTCACAATGTCATCAAAGACCCGCCGTTTTCGCATCTCGACCTTGTTTCGTGCCGCAATCTACTTATTTATCTTAACCGTGCGGCGCAAAAGCGCGCGATGGAAATTTTCCATTTTTCATTAAATGCGGGCGGATTTTTGTTTTTGGGAACAAGTGAATCCGCCGATGTCGCCGTTGAGTTATTCGCCGTCTCTGACAAAGAACATCACATTTATCAAAGCCGCAACGTCAATGCCCGTGTCTCTCTGCCGATTTCCGATTTGATGCTGCCGCGCACCGATTTACAGCCGACGCGCCCGGCTGAAATGCGGCGGATTGAAGAAGCGAACGCGCTCGAACGAATGGCGTATACCGATTTGCACCAGCGACTGCTTGAAAAATACGCGCCGCCGTCAATCATCGTCAGCGAAAACTACGATATTCTGCATCTGACACCGCGCGCCGGAAAATATCTGGCGGTGGCGGGTGGCGAGCCGTCTTATAATCTGTTAAAAATTATTCACCCCGATTTGCGGCTGGCACTTCGTACCGCGCTTTATCAGGCGGTGCAAACCGCCGCAAGTGTCGAAACACGCGGGCTTGAAATTCAAATCGGTGATGAAAAAATCCAAAAAATCAATCTCGTCGTCCGTCCGGTTTTGCGCGAAGGCGCGGATGTTCCGCGCGGTTTTCTGCTCGTGTTGTTTGAAGAAGCAAATGAGGCGAACGACGCGAGAACGGCGGTGCGGCTGATTAGTTTAGACGAACCGGCGCGACAACTCGAAGCCGAACTCGTGCAGCTGCACGAGCAATTGCACACGACGGTTGACCAATACGAAACGCAGACCGAAGAACTCAAAGCGTCGAACGAAGAATTGCAGGCGATGAACGAAGAACTGCGTTCGGCGACTGAAGAACTCGAAACCGGCAAAGAGGAATTTCAGTCAATCAACGAAGAACTCCACACGGTCAATCAGGAATTGAAAATAAAAATCGAAGAACTTTCCCAATCGAACGATGATTTTCTCAATCTGATAGCTTCGACCGACATCGGCACTCTGTTTCTCGACCGTTCGCTTCGCATAAAATTATTTACGCCGCGCCTCCTCGACATTTACAATCTGCGTCCGGCGGACATCGGCAGACCGATTTCCGATATTACGACCAAACTCTCGGATTCGGATTTACACGCCGAAGCCGAAAAGGTGCTTGCCAGTCTGCAATCAATCGAGCGCGAAGTTACGACGAGCGAAGGGCGCGTTTATCTGACGAATATCTTGCCGTATCGCACGGCTGACAACCGAATTGACGGCGTTATCGCTACCTTTTTGGATATTACGACGCGCAAGCGGCACGGAAAGGAATTAGAGGAAATCGCCGAACGGCTGGAACGGCAAACGCGCATTTTCGATACGACGCTTTCGGCAATCAGCGATTTTGCTTACTTGTTCGACCGCGATGGGCGTTTCGTTTTTGCCAATCAGCCGTTGTTCGATTTATTAGGCATTACGGCGGAAGAAATTGTCGGGAAAAACTTTCACGATTTGAATTATCCACCGGATTTAGCCGTGCTTCTCCAAAAACAAATTCAGCACGTTTTCGACACCGGAGAAATGGTCAAAGACGAAACGTCATTCACAAATCTGGCTGGCGAAAACGGTTTTTACGAATATATTCTCACGCCCGTTTTTGCCAAAGGCGGCACGGTTGAATTCGTTGCCGGTTCGACGCGCGACGTAACTATCAGAAAACAATCGGAAGAAAAACTGCGTCAGAGCGAAGAACGCCTGCGCCTTCTAATCGAAAGCGCGAAGGATTACGCCATTATCGGCATCTCGGCTGAAAATTGTTTGATTGAATTTTGGAACACCGGCGCGGAGCGTATTTTCGGCTGGACTGAAAGTGAAATCATCGGCGAACATTACGAAATTTTATTCATGCCCGAAGACCGCGCCGTCAATGTTCCCGAAAAGGAAACAAAGACCGCCCGCGAAAAAGGATTTGCCGAAGACGAACGCTTTCACATACGCAAAGACGAATCGCGCTTTTACGCATCCGGCGTAATGCGGGCTTTAGCGGATGAAGGCGGCAATCTGCTCGGCTTTGTCAAAATCGCCCGCGATATGACCGAAAAAACCCAAGCCGAAGCAGCATTACGCCTCGCGCACGAAAGTTTGGAAATAAAGGTTCAATTGCGGACGGTCGAGTTGGCTTCAGCCAATTCGACCTTACAAGCGGAAATCGCCGAGCGCCAACAAATCGAGCAGCAACGCTTGACGCTTCTAAAAAAACTCGTTACGTCGCAGGAAGACGAACGCCAGCGCATTTCGCGTGAGTTGCACGACCATCTCGGACAACAATTGACCGCGCTCCGCCTGAATCTTGAAATGCTTCAAAAAGATTGCGCGGATAACGCGGATTTATGCGAAAAGATTACGCGAACCCAAAAAATTGCCGAACAGGTTGATTCCGACCTCGATTTTCTTGCCTGGGAATTGCGCCCCGCCGCGCTCAAAGATTTGGGATTGACGACAGCGTTAAATGATTATATTAAGGAATGGTCAATTCATTTCGACATTCCGGCGGAATTTCATACGAGCGGTTTGGAAACGATTGCATTGGAGATGGCAATCGAGCTGAATTTTTACCGCATCGTGCAGGAAGCCCTGAACAACACCGGCAAATACGCCCGCGCCAACCAAGCGTCCGTGCTGCTCGAATGTCGCGGCAAAGAAATTATGCTGATTATCGAAGACGACGGGCAAGGCTTTGATATTAAAAAAGCGACAACTTTGAAGAACGGAAAAGGCTTGGGCTTAATCGGTATGCGCGAACGTGCCGCGCTCATCGGCGGAACGCTCGAAATCGAATCGGTAATCAATCAGGGAACAACGATTTTCGTCCGCGTCCCGCTGGGAGCGCAGACTGCGGGCGGGTAAAAGTCCAAAGTCAAGCGCGTTTTCCGACTTGAGACTTGAAACTTGAAACTTATGAACAACCTACGCATTTTTATCGCCGAAGACCACGAAACCGTGCGCGAAGGTTTGCGGTTGATTATCAACGCGCAAGCCGATATGGAAGTGTGCGGCGAATGTGGCGACGGTCGCACCGCGGTTAAAATGGCGCAGGAACTCCAGCCCGATGTCGTCGTGATGGATGTTACGATGCCGGAATTAAACGGTCTGAAGGCGACCCGAAAACTCAAACAACTTTGCCCGCAGATGAAAATTTTAACCTTGACACGCCACACCGATGACGGTTATCTTCAAGAACTGCTCCGCGCCGGAGCCAGCGGTTATGTTTTAAAGCAAAGTCCTTCGAGCGAAATGCTCCGCGCCATCCGCGCCATTGCCAAAGGCGGCAACTATCTCGACCCGACAGTTACGGGCAGAGTCATCGGCGGTTATGCCCCGCGGCAAATTAATCTTGCCGGAAAATTAACTCTCAGCGAACGTGAATCGGAAGTTCTGCGCCAGATTGCCTGGGGCTACAGCAACAAGGAAATTGCCTATAATCTTGAAATCAGCGTCAAAACCGTCGAAGCCCACAAAGCCAACGCGATGCGGAAACTCGACATCGGCAGCCGCATAGACATCGTGCGCTTTGCTATTTTGCAAGGCTGGCTCGAGGATAATTAACATCCTAAATATGACACATTGATTTGTTATAATTGTTAAATTTGAAACGCATGCTGAATAATCCTATTGCAGGAGCAAAAAATGAAACGAGCAGATAGCGTCGGTAAGACGCATAAACGCCGCGAATTGATGGCGGACGGACGGCGTTATATTATTTATTACACTTTTGACCAAACCGAAAAATCAACCACCGAATCGGTGAAAAACGAGGCAGAGAAAAATGTCTGAATTAAGATGGAATCCGCTGTTGGGCGAATGGCTGGCAACCGCCACCGCTCGCCAAGACCGCACGTTTTTGCCGCCGAAGGATTTTTGTCCGCTGTGTCCGACCGCGCCCGGCGGTTTTCCGACCGAAGTTCCCGAACCCGTCTATGACATCGTTGTTTTCGAGAATAAATTTCCGAGTCTCAGCCCGAATCCGCCCGAACCGGCAATTGAATCAACCGAACTCTATCCGGTTGAAAAAAGTTTCGGCGAATGCGAAGTCGTCGTCTACACGCCGAATCATAATTCGACGCTCGCCGCCGAACCTGTCGAGCAAATTTATAAACTCGTGCAGGTTTGGACAGACCGTTTTCGGGAACTTTCAAAACTCGATTTTGTCAGATACGTTTTTATTTTTGAAAATAAAGGCGAGGCAATCGGCGTAACTCTGCATCACCCGCACGGGCAGATTTACGCTTATCCGTTTGTGCCGCCGCGGATTGAGAAAGAGTTGGAACAATCGCGGCTTTATCTGGAAAAACATAATCGCTGTCTGCTGTGTGATATTGTTGCCGAAGAACGCCGAGACGGACGGCGCATCGTCGCGGAAAATGATTCGTTTGCGGCTTATATTCCGTTTTTTGCGCGTTATCCGTATGAACTGCACATTGCCGCCAAACGGCATTTGCCGGATTTGACGCAGTTTTCGACGGCTGAACAGATTGATTTAGCTTCGATTTTGAAACAGGTTTTAGTCGCTTTTGACAAACTTTTCGATGTGTCGTTTCCGTATATGATGGTTTTGCACCAAAAACCGTCCGGCGGCGATTATAATTATTATCATTTTCATATCGAATTTTATCCGCCGATGCGCTCCGCGACAAAGCTGAAATTTTTGGCGGGCAGCGAAACCGGCGCGGGAATGTTTATCAACGACACGCTCGCCGAAGAAAAAGCGTTTGAACTGCGCCGACTCGTTGAGCCGGTAATTTGGAAAAATGATTAAAGGCTGTGCGTAATTCATACTGTTGAAAATTCTTGCGTTCTTAAGCGGTTAAAATTAAAATGGCAATCAATTACCTGAATTTACAAACCGAATATCAATCGCGTTTCGGAGGCGAGCCGCGACTTTTCCGCGCTCCGGGCAGAGTCAATCTGATTGGCGAACACACCGATTACAACGACGGTTTTGTTCTTCCGATGGCAATTGAATACGCGACAATTGTTGCCGCCGCCGTCCGTGAAGACCGGAAAATTCGTGTTTGTTCCGTCAATTTAGGCGAAGAAGGTGAAATAAATTTAGACGCGCCGGAGCAGAAATTTCGCGGTTCGTGGCTCGATTTTGTCGAAGGCGTGGCGCGGATTCTGGAACGTCGAAACGTGAAATTGCGCGGCGCGGATTTGCTGATTTCTTCAGACGTGCCGACCGGCGCGGGACTTTCTTCGTCCGCCGCGCTGGAAATTTCCGTCGGTTTGGCATTGACCGAAATTTCCAACCAAAGCATTGATAAAGTTCAACTTGCGCTTGTCGGACAAGCTGCTGAACACGAATTTGTCGGCGCGAAAATCGGCATTATGGACCAATTCGTTTCGGCTCTGGGCAGAAAAGGACACGCGCTTTTGATTGATTGCCGCAAGTTGCAAGCCGAACAAGTTCCGTTTGCGACCGATGACGCGGCAATCGCCATTTGCAACACAAACATCAAACACGAACTCGCTGCTTCTGAATACAATACTCGCCGCGCCGAATGCGAGCAAGGCGTTGAGATTTTGCAGAAATTCCTGCCCGGCATTACTCACCTGCGCGATGTCAGCGTCGCGGATTTTGAAAAATACAAAAATCATTTGCCGGAAATTATCAGAAAGCGTTGCCGCCACGTCGTTACAGAAAACAAACGCACCTTGGATGCCGCCGAAGCATTAAGAAAAAATGATTTTGAGGAATTCGGACGGTTGATGTGGCTTTCGCACATGAGTTTGCGCGATGACTACGAAGTCAGTTGTCGGGAACTCGATTTGCTGGTGAAAATTGCCTCCGAATGTGCGGGCGTTCTCGGCGCGAGAATGACCGGCGGCGGTTTCGGCGGTTCAACCGTCAATCTCGTGCGGCGCGAAAAGCTGGAAGATTTTACCGAAAAAGTTTCGATTAAATATTTTCGGCAAACGCAGATTGCAACCGATGTCTATGTTTCAAATCCGGCAGGCGGCGCGAGCGAAATTATTTTTTAACCTTTGTTTGGAGTTCCAACTTTAGTTGGAACTCCAAACACTTTGATTTTTGTGATGGAAAAAATCTCTTACATAAACTTACCGAACTGCCTTCGCCTGACTAACGGCGAAATTGAAATTATTGCTGCAACCGATGTCGGACCGCGAATTTTGCATTATGCGTTTTCGGGCGGCGAGAATGTTTTAGGTTTGCATCTCGATGCGAAAGTTGAAACCGCGCTCGGTGAATTTAAGCCTTACGGCGGGCATCGATTGTGGATTGCGCCAGAAAATATGCCGATTAGTTACGCGCCCGATAATTCGCCGTGTGAATATGAATTTGACGAGCGTAGAAATTCGATTCGCCTTGTTCAGCCGGTTGAAATTATCACAAAAACGCAAAAGGAAATCATCGTAACTCTGGACGAAAAGGGAAGCGGCGTTTCGATAAATCACAAAATCACCAATTGCGGCGACAAGGAAATCGAACTCGCGGCGTGGGCATTGACGATTATGCGCGGCGGCGGCGAAGCGTTGATTCCGAACGAGCCGTTTGCACCTTACGGCGGAGAAACTCTGCTTCCGGTGCGAAATTTGGCGGTCTGGTCATACACGGATTTTTCTGATTCGCGCTGGAAGTTTGATAAGGATTTTATTCGCCTGAAAGTTGACGAAAACAAACCCGAACCGCAAAAAGTCGGCGTTTTAAATAAACAGGGTCGGGCAAAATATCTGGTTGGCGATTTGGAATTTACCAAGCAATTTAATTTTATCGAAACGGCGGTTTATCCCGATATGAACTCGAATAATGAACTTTATACGGCAGGCAATTTTATCGAAATCGAATCGCTCGCGCCGCTCAAAAAACTCGCGCCCGGCGATTCTATCGAACATCTCGAATATTGGAAACTGAAGAGAATTCCAAATGCAGAAGCCCGCACGCGCGTAAGGGCGTATAAATCTTATCGCCTTTACTTCGTGCGGGCTTCTGCATTGGTCGCATATTTTACTTAAACTCTCATTTTACCTTATTCTTTCTTAATTTCAATGTAGGAATATGAGCCGAGAAGTCCTGCGGGAACAAGCAGTTCGCCGCTTGTCGGGTCAATAATTCCATTCACTTCATCTTCGATGCTGGTTGCCTGCGTGTAAATGTCGCCGGCGATTGGGCGTTGCCGCATCTCGTCTTTGAATAGTTGAATCAGACGGCATTTGCCTTCGACTTCATCGGGTCCGCCGTAATTTGTAAAACCGAAACCGCCCCATTCGCTGATGACGAGCGGCGTTTGTCCGCGATAAAAATACTCGTCACCGACAATCAAAGGCTGCGCCGTTATGCCGTGTGTTTCTCCGGCAACCAGACGGTCGAGAGTCGAAACCCAAGCCGACGGCGATGGCGTATATACGTGCGCCGTCAAAAGATGCGAGCTAAGTCTGCCGTTGCGGGAAACATGATTCCAGCCGTCATTATCCACGACCAGCAATTGCGGATAGTAAAGCCGCAGATAATCGAAAGTATTGGAAATATATTTTCGTGTTTCGACGTTGGTTGAAATGTCTTCCGTGCCCCAATCTTCGTTGTATAAACTAAGCAGCACGATTGACGGATGCGAAGCGATAAAAACCAGCATTCTTTGCAATTCAGCCCAGTGATTATCACGGCTCATTTGGTTTGAACTATGCGGCGAAGGAATTTCAACCCACAACATCAGCCCGATTTCATCGGCTAAATCATAAATGCGCGGGTCGATTCCGGCAATGTGAACACGCGCCAGATTGCAGCCGAGTCGTTTGATGGCATGGAAATGCCGCCGTATTTCCTCAAACGTCGAAATGCCTGGCTGATACAGAATACCATCCAGATAAATCGCTTCATTATTTAAGTAAATGCGCTGTCCGTGCGCGCTGATTTTGCGTAAGCCGAAATGAGTTTCGATGCCCGTTACAATGCCGTCGGGTGCGACCAGTTCAGCCCACAAATGATAGAGATGCGGCGCGTCGGGCGACCAGAATTTAGCGTTCGGCAGCAAAAGCGGAACACGCTGGACGTATTCGCCCGTTTCCAAAGTCAAATGAAACTGCGCCGTAACCGGAGTGGTTTGCTCGCCCGTTTCGGTTTTTCCGTGCGGCGTAACGGTCAGCCGCAGAAGATATTTACTGGCTTCGTGAGTGCGGGTCGTAAAATCGAATTCGACTAGATGGTCGCGCAAACTGCTGATAACTCCAAGCCGCGAACGCAGACGATTGCGTCCGACCGGTTCAATCCAAACACTCCGCACTGCGCCCGAAACCGTCTGATACCAAATGCCGCCTTGTTTATAAACGCGCGAAGCCTGTTTGCCGCGCGGGATGTCGGCATCTATTGTATCGGCAACGCGAACCGTCAAACGATTGACCGGCTTTAATAAATCGGCAGGCAATTCATATGAAAACGAACTGTATTCGCCGAGATGCGCTTCTTCGCCTTCGATTGTTTTGAGCAGAACACCGTTGAGCCAGACGTGCGTTTCGTAACCGCACGCGCCAAATGTTAGCTGCGTTATTTTATTTGACCGATTCCACTCTTCAGGAACGCTAAAATCGCGCTCATACCAAGCGACTACTTCATCGCTTTCAGTGTATAGAGGCGATTCTGCTTTGGAATCTTTAGCAGCGACAAGATGCGATTCGATTGAACCGGGAAACATTGCGGTTTCTGCAAAATCGTGTTGAATAAACCACTGTTCGCTGATTCCGCGGTCATCGGCGTCGAGGGCAAACCGCCATTTGCCGTCGAGCAGCTCAAAAGCCGTCCGCCTAAGAACAGAACGCGGCAGACGATTGGTTTCGTCCGCAATAACGTGAAAAAGGTCGTGCTGGTCAAATTCGTGGTTTGAATTAAGAACACTCATAATTTTTGCTGGTATTTTACTAAATTTCGGGTGGCGATAAAAATTGGATTCTTAGTTTGTTAATAGTGACGGCGGAAGAAATTTGCCTAAAACAAAAGAGTAGCGCGGATAATAGAAATTGGGTGGATATTTTAGTCAAAATAAAACCCGTGAAAATCTATCTTATTCGTGCCATCTGCGGTCTTTTCTGATGTTACCTCATGCTGAGGACTTGCTTAATCAGGTAGGGATTTTCCCTGTCTGATTTACCTATCTTCCTAATGTTCATGAATTATTTTCTAGCAGATAATCAATTTAATGCAAAAAACTGGAGTTGTGAATTTCACTTTCCGGACAGGAAAGTTTTTTCAGCAACTCATGAAAGCTGCCGCCGTGTTTGGTTAAACCTACAGCGGCACGAACAAGGGGGGAGAAGGTGAGTTTCTTTGCAGAAATTCACCTTCTAATTTTTTTATTTTTTAATAATTTCTAAAACTTATTTTAATCCGTCCCAATTCCATTAGCGGTTCTGACAAGCGTGAGAGGTAAAAGTTTATGAATTTTACAAACATCTCCAAATCCTCACCTAGCCATATTTTCAGCGAGGTATATGCAGTGACAAACGATAATTCGCTTTTCGCCCGAACGATAAATTTTTTCCCGCGTATCCTGATTGTCGAAAACGACGAAGATACGCGCTTAATGATGAAATATTTATTGAAACTTTGGAATTATCGCATTATTGAAGCATCGGATGACGAGGATGCCATTCAAATGGCTGAAATTCATCGTCCCGATTTGATATTAATAAGCGATAGACTCCAAAAAATTGACGCGCTCACCACCACCAGGCGGATTCGTCAACTGTCCGAACCCGGTGATCCAGTGATTATTTTTATTACCGGCTATTCCGAACCGTCAGTTCACGCTTCCGCCCTCGCCGCCGGTGCCAATGATTTTATGATTAAGCCGATTGATTTCGGTCAATTGGAAATACGGCTTAAAAAATATCTGAGGAAAAAATACAAGCCGCACGAAACGTCTGTTAAAGGAGTTTTATGAAAGATACTTCAGCGAATGTGTTCGGGTTGTTTGAACTCGATTTAATGGGAACGGTGAAGTATTCCAAAATCGACGCGAACAACTCTTCGGTAAATTTGCCGCCGGATTTAATCGGGCTTAATTTTTTTGATGAAATCGCGCCGTTTGGAAATGGCGAAGAGCTTCGTCGCCGCTTCCGCTATTTTGCCAAAGGCTCGGATTCGGCGGAAAAATTTACTTTTACTTGTCAATCTAACGAACGCCCGTTGGAAGTAAAAGTTATGCTGACACAGATTAGCGAACGAGAATTTGACGGTAGCGAGAAATTAATAATCCTCGACATTAGGAAGGTTTATTAAATATGGGCAGGCATTTGGAGTTCAAACTTAGAATTTGAACTCCAAACGCTACACAAGAGGAACTGATGATAAATAATTACAAGACTAAAAATGGATATATCAAAAGAAATGCGCCTTTAATGTTAAAAGTCAGTCAGCCTTTTGTCGGTAAAGGCTTTGCGAGCCATTGGAATCAAGTTTCCAGAGAAACTTTTCCAATCGGACGACTGACAAATAATACTCTGCTTTTAGCCTTACCTAGTATTGATTTTGCGCGGCTTCTGCCGCATCTACAAATGGTTTCCTTCAACTCCGGCGAAGATATTTATCAGCCGGACGGGACGAGCGAGTTTTTGTATTTTCCCGAAACTGCCGTCTTTTCTCAGTTAAATATTTTAGCCGATGGAAGAACTGTCGAAACAGCAATGATTGGCTACGAAGGGATAGCCGGTTTATCGACAATTTTGAGTTTTCAACCAAAGACTTTTTGGACGCAAACTTTGATAGCCGGCATCGCATTGCGGATTAACGCTAAAAATTTTAAGCCTGAATTTGGTCGCGGTGGTTTTCTGCAAGCGGTATTGCTTGACTATATAAATTTATACGTCGCCCATATTTCGCAAAGAGCCATCTGTAATATCCATCACCGAATAGAAGAACGCTTTTGCAGCTGGCTGTTAATGCTCGACGACCGCAACAGAAAAAGCAGGTTGATTTTAACCCAAGAGCAAATCGCCTATTTTCTAGGAGTTCATCGCCCGACTTTAACCCTCATTGCTCAGGATTTACGGAACAATGGAATTATTGATTACATCCGCGGGCGAATTTTTATCCTTAACCGACAAAAATTAGAACAATCGGCTTGTGAATGTTATTCGCTAACTAAGAAGAATTTGGCTTATCTGTCATATAACCAAACAGATTAATAACATAATCTTTATTATCGGACGCAACCAATATGTTTTATTTTTCTTCTCTTCTTACCCATTGCTGAAAAATTCAGCAACAAGAAACTTAATAAGTTTCCAACCGCTTTTGACACTTCTTAAATTAAACGATAAAATTTCCCTTTTGCTATCTTTCCTAAAGATTTAATTTTTTATTTCTATATTTGTATATTTATATATTTGTATAAAGGAGTTACAAACAAATTGAGTAACACAAATTTTTTATTTACTTCGGAATCTGTCACCGAAGGACATCCCGACAAAATCGCCGACCAAATTTCTGATGCTGTGCTTGACGCTATTTTAGAGCAGGACGCAACCGGCAGAGTCGCTTGTGAAACATTAGTAACAACCGGTCTTGCTGTTATCGCCGGCGAAATTACCACCAATGCAACCGTTAATTATAAAAAAATAGTCCGCGACACAATTGATGATATTGGCTATAACAATGCCAGTTTCGGTTACGACTGCAACACTCTGAGCGTCATTGATGCCGTCGGCACGCAATCGCCCGACATCGCGCAAGGCGTAGACACGGGCGGCGCGGGCGACCAAGGTTTAATGTTCGGGTTTGCCTGCAACGAAACTCCTGAGTTGATGCCGCTTCCGATTCAACTGGCGCATAATTTAACGCGCCGTTTGTCCGAAGCGCGGCGCAGCGGCGAACTTCCCTATCTGCGACCCGACGGAAAATCTCAGGTAACGGTTGAATATCGTGACGGCAGACCTTTCCGCGTTGATGCCGTCGTTATTTCCACCCAGCACGCTGAAGAAGTAACCACTGAACAACTGCGGGCTGATATTTTAGAGAAGGTTATCAAAACAACGGTTTCCGGCGAGCTTTTGGACGAGAATACAAAATATCACATCAACCCGACCGGACGTTTTGTCATCGGCGGTCCGATGGGTGATGCCGGTCTGACCGGACGCAAAATTATTGTTGACACTTATGGCGGTTACGCACCGCACGGCGGCGGCGCGTTTTCCGGCAAAGACCCGACAAAGGTTGACCGTTCTGCCGCATATATGGCGCGTTATATCGCAAAAAATATCGTTGCTTCCGGTTTAGCTGAAAAATGCACCGTTCAACTCGCTTACGCCATTGGTGTCGCCGAACCGGTTTCCGTTCGAGTTGACACACACGGCACGGGCAGAGTTGACGAAGATAGGCTTTCTGAAATTGTCAAAGAAAATTTTAAACTAACTCCGAAAGACATTATCGAAACGCTCGATTTGCGCCGTCCGATTTACAGAGCGACCGCTAAATTCGGACACTTCGGACGCACCAACGATGAATTTACTTGGGAAAAAACCGATAAAGCTGATGCTTTGCTGGGTGCTTTGACTGCCAGCAACGGCAATGTCTAGTTTTTCAATTATCAACGGCAAGTGGTTTTGTGAATTAAAAATATTTACACTTAACCATTTGCCATTTCTGTATTTAATTTAGATTTAATATAAAACAAGAGAAAAAATATGGCTAAAGAAGGAATTTCAACACAATACGACATTAAAGACATTAATCTTGCACCGCAAGGCAAACAGAGAATCGAATGGGCAGACCGCGAAATGCCCGTTCTGCGCTTAATCCGTGAGCGTTTTGAAGCGGAAAAACCGCTCGCAGGTGTAAAAATCGCGGCTTGCGCTCATATCACAACCGAAACCGCAAATCTGGCGAGAACAATTCAGGCAGGCGGCGCGGAAGCACTTCTTATCGCTTCAAATCCGCTTTCGACCCAAGACGATGTCGCCGCGTCATTAGTTGCTGATTGGGGAATTCCGGTAATGGCAATCAAGGGCGAATCAACCGAAACTTATATGCGCCATGTTCGCGCGGCTCTGGAATCAAATCCCGACATTATTATTGATGACGGCTCGGACGTGGTTGCGACAATGCTCAAGGAAAAAAAAGAATTAGCAGATTCGATTATCGGCACAACCGAAGAAACGACAACCGGCATTGTCCGTCTGAAAGCGATGGAAAAGGCGGGTGTTATGAGTTTCCCGGCAATTGCCGTCAATGACGCCCAAACCAAACATTTCTTTGATAACCGTTATGGAACCGGACAATCAACACTTGACGGAATTATTCGTGCAACCAACATTTTGCTTGCCGGAAAAAATTTCGTCGTGGTCGGTTATGGCTGGTGTGGAAAAGGTGTGGCGATGAGAGCGCGCGGAATGGGCGCAAACGTCATCGTGACGGAAATTGACCCAATCAGAGCGATCGAAGCCGTGATGGATGGTTTCCGCGTGATGCCGATGAATGAAGCCGCCAAAATCGGCGATTTCTTTGTAACCGTAACCGGCAACCGTCATGTTATTGATAAAGAACATTTTGAAATAATGAAAGACGGCGCGATTGTCGCCAACAGCGGACACTTTGATTTGGAACTAAATCTCGAAGCCTTGCGCGAGATGTCTTCAGAGGTTGCAACACGCCGCCCGTTTGTCGAAGAATATATCGGCACAAATAATAAAAGCGTGATTGTTCTCGGCGAAGGTCGCTTGATTAATCTTGCCGCCGCCGAAGGTCATCCTGCCAGCGTCATGGATATGAGTTTTGCCAACCAAGCTCTTTCAGTCGAATACTTGGTTAAAAATAAAGGCAAACTCGACAACACAGTTCACGTTTTGCCGAAAGAAGTTGACCAAGAAATTGCGAGCCTAAAACTTCGTGCCATCGGTATCAATATTGACACCCTAACTCCCGAAATGATTGAGTATATGGCATCTTGGGAAACCGGAACTTAAAGGATTTCTAAATCTAAGCTAAAAAAGCGAAGTGTTTAGCTTAGATTTTTTAGGTTTTAACTTTTGATAACAAAAAAATGCCCAACATCGAGAACAATAAAAGCGGACTCCAAACGGCTGTTTCGGGTGCCAGAAAACCATTTAATCCAAATTGTTCAAAGATAGTTGTAATACCCATAAACAATAGCCAAATCGCAATCGCGTAACTAATCGTTCTGACTTTACCCGTTCGGCTTAAAGATAAAGCAAATGGTGCTGTAAACAGTGTAATTACGAGAGGCAGGAAAGGCGTTGTGGTCTTTTTTTCCAAAGCTACTTCGTAAATTCTTTGCTCTGTTTCTGATTTTGTATTATTAATCTGTTCCCTGGTTTCTTTTGTGGTGAGATGGCTCGGTTTATCATTTAATGAATTAAATAGGTTTGAGTTTTCTTTAATTTCAACATCTGAAATTTGTCTAATATCTGTCTTGCCATCGCTCCAAACAGTTTTTTCCGTATTGTCCAATAATTTAATTTTATCTTTTTCCCAAATTGCTGTCGGTGTTCGGTAAATAGTTTGAAGTTTGGAGTTGTCATCAGAAAATTCATAAATTGTTAGATTTTTTACGATTTGATTCGTTCCGCTTTTATTTCCTTCTAGTTCAAATGAATAAATTCTTTTGTTATTAGCGACCCAATTTTTCCCCGTTTTGCTCAACAACACTCCGCGACCGCGAATCTGAGCGCGTAATTCGTCTTGAATCACATTTGTTTTTGGCGCAACCGATTCTTGTATTCCCCAATTTACCGCGCCTAAAAATATCATTAAAACAAAACAGGGGAGAAAAAGCCGATAGACGCTTTGACCGGCGGCGGTCCAGCTAACAATTTCGTTTTGTCTGGATTTGATAACGAATGTCGCCAAAGTCGCTATCATCAGGGCAGACGGCGCAAGTTGAATATAGATAAAAGGTATCAAAAATAAAAGATAGCGGATTAAAAGTGAGATTCCGTTATTGATTTCTCCGGCAAATTTCCAGAGTTCAAATGCCGTAAAAATCATATAGACTGCTGTTAAGAAGCCAAACGTCAGAAAAAAATACTTGAGTAGATTTAAGACAATATCTAAATCCAAAATGCCCGTTGTTAAATCAATATAATAATTTCGGGCTGAACCTTCTTTTAGATTTGACGGAAAATTTATCTTAAATTGTTTCCCGATGTTGCCAATATTTTTTTTCAATATAAAGCGGGTTGAAAGTAAAAACCAGAAAATAAAAAAGAAGCTAGCTAATACCGGAAGAAGACCTGAGGTTAAGACACTAATTTGATTGGTTCTAGCAAGTTGTTCACCCAAAAGCGCAAGCAGATAATATATAACTAAACTAACAAGTGCTAAAAAAACACCAAAACCTTTGCCGCCGCGGTTAAATCTTAAAACCAAAGCCGTTCCCAGCAAAGCAAAAATTAAGGGCGTGATTGAAAGAATTATTCTTCTCTGCCAAAGAATTTGTGCCTCAGTTTTTTCTTTCCCTTCTTTTGTTTTTGCTAGTTGGGCAAGTTCTCTCAAGCCCAACTCTTCGGGTGCTTCTTCACTTTTACTAAGTTTTTCAATTATTTTGGAACGTTTTGTTTCTATCGCTATCCGAATCTGACCAATATTTTCAGAAATAAATTTTTCCGCCTCTGTTTCAGTAGAAAATGTATTGATATTCGCATTTTCTAAAACCAATTCTGACCTGTCTTCTTTCGTATCAATCCGACCACTTTTAGACGTTATCAGACGCACCAAACCATTTGATTTATCTTCATTATAAATAAATATATTTTTCCAAGTTCCCTTTTCAAAATTTCCGTCTTTGACATAAATTGTATAGCCATTTATTTCGGTGTTAAAAACCCCGGGTTCGATAGGTGATTCGAGCTTATAAAGCGCGGTTTGCAAAGCTATTTGGCGAACAATCCGCGCGGCAAAAGGAACGCCGTTTAAGTTGATAAAAAATGCAAAAAATGAAAGCAAAATGCCTAAAACAAGAATTGGAAAAGTAATCTGAAAGTTCCCAACTCCGACGGCGCGGATTGCAATCAGTTCGCTATCGCCCTGCATTTTTGAAAGCCCGATGATGACTCCGACCAAAACCGCCATCGGACAAGTAAAGGCGATAACATTCGGCACAAGCGCGAGTGTCAGTTGCCAAACCAAGTTTTTAGGAATATTCGCGCTAAAAAAAATATCGGAGAAACGGCTGGCTTGTTGAACAAAAAGAATGACGCTTAATAACAGCCACGAAAAAATGAAATAAGGCAAAATGGATTGCACCAAATATCTTGAGATTAAAGGGCTAAAACGCTTCATTACAATTTAGAACTTGCCGTTAGAATTTTTTCACCGACGGTTTCTTTCCCAAGTATATTTGAAATTATGCGCCGTAAAATAATCGAAACCTCTTTAACACCTTTCTGATAATTCTTGGTAAATTCAACAAATTTTGTCGGCGAAACTTTTTGTGCAGTGATAAAAATTTGTCTTTGTTCAGGAGAAATTATCCAATTATTACGGCTTTTTTGGCAATTGTTGCAAACAAGATGAAAATTTATCTGCAAACCTGAATTTTCATTTTGCTCCAATTCCCTTTTGCAGTTATTGCAGTTGTTCCAATTCGGCAGATAACCGCCCAGCCTCAAAATCCAAAGTTCAAAATAGAGAGCAATACTTTCAAGGCTGTCGGGATTTTCGGCGGCAGTTTCCAGACAAACTTTTGTCATTCGATAAAGTCTCTCGTTCGGGTCGTGCGGCGGCGCAAATTCGACTAAAAGCTCAACTAAATATGAGAATTTTTGAAGAAATCGCGGCTGGCTGGCATTATCGAAATAAGATTTGAGAAGATCTATTTGCCTGATGGAAACAAGTTCCCGTTCTTCTTTTTGAAAATATGAAATCTGGACAATCGAAAATGGTTCTAAACCGCCGCCAAATTTACTTTTTAAGCGTTTCGCGCCTTTCGCCACGCCGCGCACAAGCCCTTCATTTTGCGTTAGCAAAACAACGATTTTGTCGGCTTCCGCCAAACTATAACTTTTGAGAATCAAACCCTCTGTATCAACTAAACCCATTTACAATTACCAAGGAATAAAATAAAAAATCCACGCCAAAACTAAACTAATAATAATAAATTGTGCAAAAACTTTTGCTCCGTAAATTGCCTTTTCCCTTTCACTTCCAGACGCAAATACGCCAAATGCAACCGACACAAAAAAAGCAAAACCGACCAAAAATAGAAAGTGAATCATTTTTTCCTCCCTAGATAAATGTCAACTGCATCAAGTACCGCTAAATAATTAAGCAAACCCGCGATCTCTAAAAATCTTCCGCCATATTCAAAAGTTGCCCAAGATGCAACCTTCGGCGGTGGACTTGCCGACAAGAAAAAGCTGATAAACGCACCTAGACCATTTCCAAATCGCGCAAAAATATTCAGTAAATAAAGCAACGCCCCGTCTTTAAAATCAAATCCGGGATAATATGCGCCGCCGCTAATAATGGCGATAATAAACATTGTCCAAATAACGACTCCAATAATTAGACCGCGCGCCAAACGTCTTTGTATCAGATGCCCGACACCCGGAAGTAGCCAAGAAATTATTCCGATAAGAAACGGATTATTCATTTTTTATGCCTCGATTACTTTAATAATAACTTTAACTGTTGGTATGCTGACCATTCGATCAAATTCAAGATTTACCTTAGTAAATTATTACTTTTATTAGGTTTGTGTTTTCCTAAAGCTTTTTAACTTTAATAGAGCAAGTATTCCTTTCTCGTTCTATAAAATTCTTTGACATCTTTCTGCCAAAACATTTTTATTTCGTTTATCGTTTTTCCTTGCTCAATAAACTCTCTAATTTTTGTTGATCCCGCAATAACGTCAAATGGATTACGGTCATAAACATATTCATACGGCGGATTTTTCCATTTGAAATAGTTTGGATACAAGTTAAATACAGTTTTTATCATTGCCAAACCTGTTATCACAGGTTCAAATGCTTTCCTATCCGTAATATGTAAAAAAACGCCACCACAATTTTCACCTGCAAATTTTTGAAATGTCGGTAAAACACTTATTGGTTGGAAGATAACGCCTGACAGTTCAAGTAATGTCAGAGCATCGGCATACTCTTGAGCATTGATATAAGATGCCCCGACAATCTCAAAAGGTCGAGTTGTTCCGCGCCCTTCCGAAATTTGTGTTCCTTCAAAATAAACGGTGGCAGGAAAAACAACTGCGGTATCAATCGTTGGCATATTCGGCGATGGCATTACCCAAGGCGCATCTGTCTCATCATAATAATCTTCCCTATTCCAACCATCCATAGCTATAATTTCTAGATCACAATGAAGTTCAAAATCAGTGTTGAATAATTTCGCAAGTTCGCCGACTGTCAATCCATGCCGCATCGGAATTGGATACATGCCAACAAATGATTCATGACCTAATTCTAATAAATTCCCTTCAATATCTAAACCGTTTATCGGATTTGGACGATCAAGCACAAACATCTTTTTTCCGTATTTGCCACAGGCTCGCATACAATTAGCCATCGTGTAAATAAAAGTATAAACGCGACAGCCAACATCTTGTAAATCAAATACTAAAGCATCTAAACCTAAGAGCATTTCTTCGGTTGGCTGGCGTGTTTCACTATACAAAGAATAAATCGGTATTTCGGTCTGGCTGTCAGTGATATGAGATGTCTCTATCATATTATCCTGCACATCGCCGCGAATTCCGTGTTGTGGTCCAAAGAGCGTGATTAAATTTATGTTTGGATTTGCGTAAAACAAATCAGCCGCGTGTTGAAACTGATGATTAACCGAAGCCGGATTACAAATCAGCCCAATACGCAAACCTTTTAGAAGATTTATTTGTTCGTCTAAAATTTTTTCTAAACCTAGTTTAACTGCTTTACGTTGAGGTCTTGCCATAATTAATTCTTAATGTTTTCCTTTAGCATATTTCACGCTGGATTCAATAAATATGTCAAATATTTTCTTTGAAAGTTTATCAGTCCTCCAAGAAAGTTCAGGATGCCATTGAACACCGAAATTAAATCTACCTTCCCGCGCATCTTCGATGCACTCAACCACTCCATCTTTTGCCCACGCCGTCGCTTTTAACTTATTCCCTACTTTTTTGACTGCTTGATGGTGTGAAGAATTTATTCTAACATTTCCTTCCCCATCTTCTTTCGTTATCAGACGCGCTAAAAAACTTTCTACTTCTATTTTAATGCTATGCGAATTCCTTCCCTGCGGAATACCTTGTTCATGTTTTATACAATTCGGAACTTGACTTTCGATGTCTTGAAAAAGTGTTCCCCCGCGAAAAACATTTAGTATCTGCATACCGAAACAAATTGCCAAAATGGGTATTTTTAATCTTTCGGCTTCCGCCAAAACTAGCAAATCGGTTTCGTCTTTTTCGGGAATAACGCCTCCTAATTTTGGATGCGGTTCTTCGCCGTAGCGAAGCGGGTCAACATCGGAATTGCATCCGGGAAGTAAAATGCCGTCTAAATTTTGCAATGCCTCGCCAATATAATTTTTATCGGGAATCAAACAAATATGAAACGGAATTGCCCCGAACGCTTCCAAAGCCTCGCAATAATCGCGTCCGAGATAAAAACGTCGGGTTTCGATTTCTAGCCGCATTGTCAATCCGATTCTTGGTCTTCTTTTCATAAACTTTACAATGTTCAAACAAATTGTTGGCATCTGTCAATTTGAGCATTTCAATTTAAAGATTTATCATTAAAGTTTTTATGAAACAAGATTTTGGAAAAATACGCTCGACAACCGTTTTATTAGTGCGCCGTAATGAGCAAATTGCAATGGCTGGCGATGGTCAGGTTACGCTCGGCGAAACAATTATCAAAGGAAATGCCCGCAAAGTGCGGCGGATTTACAATGATAATGTTTTGGTTGGTTTCGCCGGTGCAACCGCCGATGCTTTTTCGCTTTTGTCAAAATTTGAGGCAAAACTCGAACAATATCAAGGGCAACTTGAACGCGCCGCGATCGAGTTGAGCAAAGATTGGCGAACGGATAAATACTTGCGCCATTTGGAAGCTCTCTTAATTGTTGCTGACAAAACCGATGCGTTTTTAATTTCGGGCAAAGGCGATGTCATTTCTTCTGACGAAGGAATGCTTTCAGTCGGTTCAGGCAGCATGTTTGCGCTTGCCGCCGCCCGTGCGTTGATGAAACACACCGAACTTTCCGCGAAAGAAATAGCGCAGGAATCGTTAAAAATCGCAGGTGAAATCTGCATTTATACAAACTCTGATATAATTATCGAAGAAATTTAAGACAAATTTTTTTTACAAAAAGATGCCTATCTATTTGAGTGGCGAGATAAAGAAAACTGTGCCAAAACTAAAATTAGATGATTTAACGCCGCGTCAGATTGTCGCAGAACTGGATAAATATGTGGTCGGACAGGCAAACGCCAAACGTGCAGTTGCCGTCGCGCTCCGCAACCGTATTCGCCGACAAAAGCTGCCGTCCGAAATTGCGCGGGATGTTCTGCCGAAAAACATTCTGATGATTGGTTCGACGGGAGTTGGGAAAACCGAAATTGCGCGGCGGCTGGCGCGGCTGGCAAATTCGCCATTTATTAAAATCGAAGCCTCGAAATTTACCGAAGTCGGTTATGTCGGGCGCGATGTCGAAAGTATGATACGCGAATTGACCGATGTGGCGGTTGATATGACCAAACAAGCCGCATATGAAGAGATTCTCGAAAGTGCTGAACAAAATGTTGAAGAAAAAATTCTCGATATTTTGCTTCCGTCTTCCAATATATATAGTTTCGACGATAATAATTCGTTAGATTTGGAAGAAAAAACGCAACCGACCAGAACACGAGAAAAACTCCGTGAACAGCTTCGCCGGGGCGAACTCGACAACCGTTTGATTGAAATTGAGACGCAAGACCGTTCCAACGCGATGATTGATTTTGTTGGCGGTCAGGGAATGGAAGAAATGGGCGTAAATTTGCGCGATATGATGGGAAATTTGTTTCCGGCGAAAACTGTCCGTCGCAAAATAAAAATCGCTGAAGCAAAAACTTATCTGCTTCGTGATGAACAGGAAAATTTGATTGATATGGAGCAGATAACGCGCCAAGCAATTGAAAGTCTCGAAAATTCGGGAATTATTTTTCTTGACGAAATGGATAAAATTGCGGGGCGCGAATCCGATTCAGGAAGCCCGGACGTTTCCCGCGAAGGTGTTCAGCGAGATTTGCTCCCGATTGTCGAAGGCACAACCGTTAACACACGTTACGGAATGGTTAATACCGAACACATTTTGTTTATTGCGGCGGGCGCGTTTCACGTTTCTAAGCCTTCGGATTTAATTCCCGAAATGCAGGGGCGTTTTCCAATTCGGGTTGAACTTGAGTCCTTAACTTTGGATGATTTTAAGCGCATACTTATACAGCCTAAGAATTCGCTTATTAAGCAATATCAAGCACTGCTTAAAACGGAAGAGATTAATCTTGAGTTCACCGAAGGTGCCATTACAACGCTTGCCGAAATGACCGTTAATATCAATAAAACTACCGAAGACATTGGAGCGCGGCGACTTCACACGCTTTTAGAAAAACTGTTGGAAGAAATAAGTTTTCTCGGCAGTGAACTTGAAAACAAAAACCAAACTCTCGATTCCAAATACGTCAAAGACAAACTTGAGGAACTTGTAAAAGACCAAAATCTCAGACAATATGTTTTGTAAATTAAACAGTTATTAAACATAATGCTTAAGCATTTCAAATTAAACAAAATAGAAAACAAAAAAGCAGCATTAGCGTTTATAATGTTTGCTTTGCTTATCTGTTTAAGTTGCGGAAAACGTAAGCCGCCGCTACCGCCAATTGAAAGAGTATCGCAAAGAGTGGAGATTTCAGGCTTTCAGCGCGGCAACAAAGTTAATCTGACGTGGATAATGCCTGCTCGCAACGCGCCCGATAGAAGTAGCTTAAACATTGACCGTGCCGACATTTATCGATTAGCCGAACCTCTGAACTCAGCACTAACGCTTTCAGAAGAAGAGTTTGCTTCTCGCAGCACTTTGATTGCGACTTTGCCGATAACCGATGCCGATTTTGGTCTAAAGAAAACAAGTTATACAGATACGCTCGAATTTGCGGGGCAACCTGTGCGTCTTCGTTATGCGATTCGTTTCGTCAACGCTTCGGGACAAAAAGCGGCTTTTTCAAATTTTCTTTTGATTGAACCGACGGCGAAAATTGCTGATGCTCCGACTTTTCTTTCAGCAAAAATTACCGAACCCGCGATTATTTTGGATTGGAATGCGCCTAACACAAATGTTGACGGCTCTAAACCCGCAAACATTCTTGGATACAATATCTATCGCTCGATTTCGGAAAAAGAAACGGCAAAACTTTTGAATGAAACGCCGATTACTCAAACGGAATTTGTCGATAAATTCTTTGAATTCGGCAAAGATTATTTTTATTTTGCGCGGACAGTTTCGTTGGGAAGTAACGGCGAACCTGTCGAAAGTCTGGAATCAAACATCGTCAAAATTTTGCCAAAAGACATTTTCCCGCCGAGTCCGCCGAGCGCAATTACAATTGCTGCCGCACCCAATAATTTATCAATCTTTTTCGCTACCAATCCAGAAAAAGACATCGCCGGTTATCAGATTTATCGTTCGACGAACAAAAATTTGCCGTTGTCCGAATGGCAAAACTTAATGCCAGAACTTTTGACGACCAACACTTTTCAGGACGTGAAGGTCGAATCTGGCAAAACTTATTATTTTTATTTGACCGCTACCGACACCGCAGGAAATACGAGCCAACCTTCGGAAATCGTGTCCGAAACAGCACCGTAAAATTTATGAAACTTTGCCATTTTGAATATAAAAACGAAAAACATTGGGGAGCAGTAAATAATGATTCGATTTTTCCGCTTGATGATTTAGAGGATATAAATCAGCCAAGCAGCGCGGTCAAATTAACCAAACACACGAGGATTGAAAACGTAAAATTTCTTCCGCCCGCTTCGCCTTCAAAAATCGTCTGCGTCGGGCGCAATTACGCCGAACACGCCGCCGAACTCGGCAACGAAGTTCCGAAAGAACCGCTTCTCTTTCTAAAAGCACCATCTTCGATTATTACCGAAGGCGAAGCGATTATTATTCCCGAACAGTCAAACCAAGTTGAACATGAAGGCGAACTTGCCGTCGTTATCGGACGCAGTTGTAAAAACTTATCCGAAGATAATAATCCGCTTGAATATATTTTTGGTTACACTTGCTTAAATGATGTTACCGCAAGAGATTTACAACGCCAAGATATTCAGTTCACCCGCGCCAAATCATTTGATACTTTTTGTCCGATTGGCGCGTTTATCGAAACCGAATTGGACGTTGCGGACATTCGCGTTATAACCAAAGTCAACGGCGTGATTAAACAAGACGGACGAACTTCGCAGATGGTTTTCCCTGTTCCATTTTTGATAAGATATATTTCAAATCAGATGACTTTAAATGCCGGCGATATTATTGCCACAGGAACGCCTTCGGGAGTTTCAAAACTAAATGACGGCGATTTAGTTGAGGTTGAAATTGAAGGGATCGGAACTTTAAGAAATCCGGTAAAAAAATTAAATTGATGAAACACTGTCCGAAATGCAATGTTGATTATCCTGATGATACGCTTGAATTTTGCCTCGAAGACGGAACGCGGTTAATTTTATCGGCAAAAAATAATCCAACAATTGCCAAGACCGCAGTTTTGAATAATTTTCCAAACCAATCGCCGATTGAATTTAAAACTTCAAATGAAACAATTTTACAAACCAAAGATACAAATAAGCTCACCAACATCAAAGAAAAAGTAACTCATCAAGGTTTTAAAATTATTGAGATTGCGCCGATTGTGTTGGCTCTAACGCATAATTATTGGCAATGGCTTTATCTGAACAATAGCACTTACAACAACACAATTAGTTTTCTAACATCGAGTCATTTTATTGTTTGGTTACTTTTATTGATTAGTGGAGCTATTTCAAGTATTATTGCGTTGAAATACGGAAAAAACAAAAGTTTTGCTATTACGAGTTTGGTTATTCTGGCAATCAATCTATTATTGAGTATAGTTCCAAACAAATAAAACAAATTTAAAAGGAGAAATACAGTGAAGTTTTTTATTGATACGGCAAATTTAGATGAAATTAAAGAAGCCAACGAACTTGGTTTGATTGATGGAGTAACAACTAATCCATCATTGGTGGCAAAAGAAGGCGATGTTGATTTTAATAAACGAATTGCTGAGATTTGCGAGATTATTAAAGGCGATGTTTCGGCGGAAGTTACGGCTTTGGACACTAAAGGAATGTTAAAACAAGGACGCGAATTAGCGAAAATCGCGCCTAACGTTGTTGTCAAATGTCCACTAACTTGGGATGGTTTAAAAGCAACCCGCACTTTCCGCGATGAAGGCACAAAGGTTAATGTAACGCTCTGTTTCTCGGCTTCCCAAGCACTTCTTGCAGCAAAGGCAGGCGCGAGTTATATTTCTCCGTTTATCGGACGGCTTGACGATATTTCAGAAAACGGTATGCAGCTTATTCGTGATATTATCCAGATTTATGAAAACTACGGATTTGAAACCGAAGTTTTGGCAGCAAGCATTCGCCATCCGATACACATTGTTGATTGCGCTCTGGCAGGCGCAGACGTGGCGACCGTTCCCTTTAAAGTGCTTAGTCAGCTCATCCAACATCCTTTGACCGACAAAGGCTTAAACTCATTTTTGGATGACTGGAAGAAAAGTGGTAGAAAATAATTTTTTCAAATCATAGATGTAAAAGGGCGTGTCGGTGTCCACGCCTTTTTATTTGTTCGCTAAAAGATTTTTCAGCTCGCCATGTTTTCCCGTAACTTCGGAATTATTCTGCAAAACCCTTTGATATTTTGTTTTGAAGTCTTGGTCGGCATTTTTCAAATCAAGCAAATTTCGCATCTGAGAAAATTGCTTTTCAATCATACTTTCCGTGTAACCGTCGCTTAAATCCAGCATTTCATCAATCTCGACAATCAAGGTTGAAAATTTTCTCAGCCAGGCAAAGTTCTTTTCATTCAACAAAAGGTTCAGAAATTGTCCGCTTGTTATTTGACCGTTGCCTTTTTCATAATTTTCTCTTTCAATATCAACCAGAAGTTTATGTAACTTTAACAGCTGAAGGCGCGCTTCTTTTAATAATATAATTTTGTTCTCAAAATCTTTTACTTGTTTTTCCATGTTGAAATTTTAATACATTTCAAAAAAAATATAAATTCTGTAAAAATTGACAATTAATTTGCCGAAAAATTATGATTGACTTTTACCGAAACCGAAAAACTTATTCTTTTCCAACTTTTCGAGAAACTAAAGGAAAATTTGATTGGCACTGCTGCCGTCGAACAATCTGATTTAGAAACTCAAAATCAATGAATTTCGCTATTGAAGCAAAAAATGTATTTAAGAAATTCGGCGACTTCCACGCCGTTGACGATATTAGTTTTAATGTTCGGCGCGGCGAAACATTTGCGATTTTGGGCGAAAACGGCGCGGGAAAATCTACGACAATGCGAA
>JACCYR010000124.1 GCA_013696385.1 Acidobacteriota bacterium | reverse complement strand
AAATTGCGGAATGATTCGACCTTTTCATCACGCCAAGCGAAATCCGCGCCGGTTGAAGAACCTGCCAGCGTCATCCGCGTTGCATCAACGCCGTATTTGTCGAAAACATCCAAAGGGTCAACGCCGTTGTTTTTTGTTTTCGACATTCGCTGACCGTTTTTGTCCAAAACCGTGCCGTGAATGATAACGTCTTTAAACGGTTTTTCGCCGACGAATTTTAAAGCCGCCATCACCATTCGGGAAACCCAAAGGAAAATAATATCGCGCCCCGTAACTAAAACATCAGTCGGGTGAAATATCTTTAAGTCTTCTGTTTCAGTAACTTCGCCATTCCAGCCGAGCGTTGAAAATGACCACAGCCAAGCCGAAAACCAAGTATCCAAAACATCGGAGTCTTGCGCTAATTTGTTTGTTCCAGCTTTTTTGATGGCTTCTTCTTTTGTCTTGGTGACATAAACATTTCCCGCTTCGTCATACCACGCCGGAATTTGATGTCCCCACCAAAGTTGGCGCGAGATTGTCCAGTCTTTCAGGTTTTCGAGCCACGTCGTATAAACTTTTTCGTGCGGAATCGGCGGATAAAAATGCGGCGCGTGTTCGTTACGCATTAAATCCAAAGCCATATCACGCATTTCCGACATATTGACAAACCACTGCTCGGACAAAAGCGGTTCGATGACGGTTTTGCATCTTTCGCAATGTGGCAGAACGACTTCGTAATCTTCGATTTTTTCGAGTAATCCTAATTCTTCAAATCTTTCGATGACTTTTTCACGCGCTTGGTAACGGTCTAAACCTTCAAAACCCGCACCGGCATTGGCGTTCATCGTCGCGTCTTTGTTCATCACATTGAGTTGTTCGAGATTGTGCCGCAAACCGATTTCGTAATCGTTCGCATCGTGCGCGGGCGTAATTTTCACCGCACCCGTTCCAAATTCCGCATCAACATATTCGTCAGTAATTATCTTTATTTCTCTATTTGTTAAAGGCAGTTCAATCGTTTTGCCGATTAAATCTCGGTAGCGTTCATCGTCGGGATTAACCGCAACCGCCGTGTCGCCGAGCATCGTTTCGGGGCGCGTCGTGGCAACCGTAATTGTTTTGTCGGAATCTTTTATCGGATACTGCAAATAATAAAGTTTGCCGTCTTTTTTTGTTTCTTCTTTAACTTCCAAATCCGAAAGAACGGTTTTATCGTGCGGACACCAATTAATAATGCGCTTGCCGCGATAAATCCAACCTTCTTCATAAAGCCGCACGAAAACATTCAGCACGGCTTTTGACAATTCAGCGTCCATCGTAAAGCGTTCGCGCGACCAATCAACCGACAAACCTTCGCGGCGAATCTGATTGGTAATCGTATTGCCGTATTGATTTTTCCACGCCCAAACTTTTTCGGTAAATGCTTCGCGTCCGATGTCTTGCGGCGTTTTATGTTCGTCTTTTTTAAGTTGGCGCGTAACCATCAATTGTGTTGAAATTCCCGCGTGGTCAACGCCGACCAGAAACAGAGTTTTGTAACCCTGCATTCGTTTCCACCGCGTCAAAACGTCCATCAAAGTATGTTGCAGCGCGTGTCCCATATGCAGGCTGCCCGTTACATTCGGCGGCGGAATGACGATTGAAAATGCTTCGGCGTTTGGATTTTCGTTGATTTCGGGCGCGAAAAATCCGTTTTTTTCCCATCGTTTGTAATGCGTGCTTTCGGCTTCGGTCGGATTGTATGCTTTTTCGAGTTCCATAATATTTAAGAAGGCAGAAGTCAGAATATAGCATAATCGGATTTTCTACTGATTTCTGACTTCTGCCTTCTTTCAAAATGAATTCTAAAACAAAAACGGTTAGTTTTCATCTGAGCAGCGAAAACTAACCATATTGTTACTTACTGTATAAAATTAATTATTCTTTCATCTGCTCTTGATTCATTTGTCTGACAAGCAAACTTGCTATTTGCGGAGCAAGTTCGCGGGCAATTTCTCTGATGACTTTATCGGTAATGTTTTCAGCGACTTTGTTGGCAATGGCTTCGATTAACTCCGGTGAAAACTCATTCGATTGAGCCGGATTGTCAGTTTGATTCAAGTCATCGGAATGTAAAGGCACGACGGTTTCGGGCGGCGGAAATGTTTCGGAGTTTTTCTCCAGCGTTGCATAATCGCTTTCGCTGCCGGAAGTTTGCGTTGAAAAAGATTGCTCGTCTTTAGTTTTGTCCGTTATTGTCTGTCCTGAAACCGGTTGATTAGCTTCCGCATCTGCTTGTGCAGCTTCAATTCTATCGGCTGTTTCTTCGTCCGCAAATTCATAAACTTTTTCGTCCAACGCTGCACTGTTTGTAACGGAAGAATCAAAATTAAATTTGTCGAGTTCGGCAATGCTCAAAGGCTGCGTTTTCGCCGAAGTTTCTTCCGGCGTTTCATATCCGGCTAAATTTCTAAAACCGGTTTCTGATGGCTGTCTGAAATCTTCTGTCGCAGATTCAGCCGCCGAATCGGATGAAAACTTTTGTGCTTCGTCGGCGGGCAAACTGCCGATTTGATTCGTTTGAATCATTTCGTCGTCCACACCCGCATCACCCAACGGCTTGCTGACACTATCGGTTGAGTTTGATTCGAGAGCTACGTTTTCAGTTTCCAGACTTTCACTCGCCGAAATGAAATCGTTCGACTCGCTTGCAGTTTCCCCGCCAATGTCTAAATTCAGCAAAACCGAAACTTTATGCACCAATTGGCTAATTGACTGAAACGGTTTTGTCAGATAATCGTCCGCGCCGACGCGACGCGCTTCTTCTTCGTCAAAAGGCTCAAACGAGCCGACCAAAAGAATAACCGGAATTTGCTTGGTTTCGTCGTCTTGCTTAATCATTTCGCAAATTCGGTAACCATCCAAACCCGGCATATTAACATCAGCCATTACTAAATCAGGCGTGGCTTCGACGAATTTTTTCATTGCCGTATCGCCGTCACTGGCAGTAATAACTTCAATGCCTTCGTCGGCAAAAGTCAGATTGACAACCTTTTGAATAGTTATCGAATCATCTGCAAGAAGTAATTTTCGTTTTGGCACGGGTGGTTTTGCTCCTTAATCGAACTCTGCCGGAAATCTTTTTATCACAAATTGGTTTGTTTTGAAAACTATCATTCGGAAAAGATTACATCAAGAAAAATTTAGTCTGGCTGTTTGTTTATTAATTTTTCTGCATACATATCCACAGCTTTCTCTGCAGCTGCGTATTCTTCTCGCGTCCTGCTTCCATATTAGCAAATTTTTCGGTATCTTTACGAATTCGCCGATAAGTTTGCCGCCAAACGGATTGCCGCTTTCATACTCGATGCGTCGGCGATATTTTTCCCCGCAATATCAAAAGCCGTCCCGTGGTCAACCGATGTTCTGATCAGCGGCAATCCGAGTGTTACGTTGACCGACGCGCCGAAAGACAAACATTTAACGGCAATCGTGGCTTGGTCGTGGTAACAGGAAACAATTGCGTCGAATTCGCCGCGAAACCCGCGCAGGAAAATGGTGTCGGGCGAGAATGCGCCGGAAACATTTATGTTAAATTTTCCACGACATTCGGCAATTGCCGGAATTATCTCAGCTTGTTCTTCCGTGCCGAACATTCCGCCTTCCGAGGCGTGTGGGTTAAGACCGGCAACCGCTAGTTTTGCGTCCTTTTTTAAAAGTTCGGAAATTTCTCGGTGGGAGAATTTTATCAGTTCAACCAATTTTTCTTTTTTGACCAAACCAATCGCCTCGCGGAGCGAAATATGCGTTGAAAGCAAAATAACCCGCAGGTTTTCGGCAAAAAAGCTCATCGCAAATTCGCGCGTGTCGGTTAAATATGCGAGAAATTCGGTGTGTCCGGGAAAACCGTAACCGCCGAGAGCAATCGCTTTTTTGCTGATTGGCGCGGTGGCAATCGCATCAATTTTTTTCTCGCGCCAAAGTGTAACGGCAGTTTCAATATATTCGGCGGCGGCTTTCCCCGTTACGGCTGAATCTTCGCCGAGCTTTATTTCGCCTGTGAGATTATTTAAATCGTAAATTGCGGTTTGATTAGCAGAGGCGGCGGCAGTTTGGACAAAATCAAATTCTAAACCTAAATCCTTAGCAGTTTTTCTTAAAAACGCGGCATCACCGATGATTATCGGCTGGCAAATCTTCCTTAAATTTTCATCGGCAAGTGCTTTAAGCGTGATTTCCGCGCCGATTCCGGCGGCATCGCCCATCGTTATCCCGATTCGTGGCAAAGTTGGTTTTAGATTGTTTTCGATTGCATTAACATTCACGAAACTACTCTTTTATATGATATTTTTTTTCTTTTGCCCCGACAAAATTTTTACTTCTTATCGTCCGCCTTAAACATATATTTTATATTATGTTTCGGCAAAAGGAGATTCGGCGCGTCCTGACGGTTGATTTTCAAAGCATCAAGATCATACCATTCGATTGTGCCTTCAATT
>JACCYR010000105.1 GCA_013696385.1 Acidobacteriota bacterium | reverse complement strand
ATGACAATTGAAATATCTTCGGGTTTGCAGCCTGCTTTTTCAAAAAGCGTTTCGGCAAAAGGTTTTTCGCGGAAAATGCCGTAAATCTGTATTTGCTTTTCCGTCCATTTTTCACCGATGCCGGTTTCTATGAGAATTTTTTCCGTCGGAGTTTCAACGAATAAGCAATTCATATTCAACTTGATACGATTAAACTCATCGGGCGGACAAATTTTCCCCCACAAAACGCGCGGGACAACGCCGAACATTGCTCCGCCGTCGAGTCTGAATTCGGTATCGGGAATTACTTCGATGCGATAATCGCCAAAAATCATAATGGAAAACAAAAAATGGAAAATGGATTTTCAAAATCAATTTCCTACTTTCCATTTTCCATTTTGTATTTATTTTTTCGGTTGTGGTTTTTTCGGTTCTTGGGTTTTCGGAGGTTCAATCTCACCATCCGGCGGAGGCTGCATCCGAGACGGCATTTGCTGCTGCATTTGCTGCTGCATTTTTTGTAAATCTTCCTCAGAAGGTTGCGGAACGGTAAAATCTTCCACTACTTCAACCGGATTGTTTGCCACGATTTCGTCCAAAACCTGTTTTTGCTTTTCTTCTGCGAGTTTTGCTTTAACCGATTCGGTAACCGGTATTTCGCGTCCCATCGGGTTTGTCGGGTCTTTAACGGTGGTCGTAATCAGAATATGACGGACATCATAAGTTTCCGCCGGCTGACCGTTTGCATCTTTGCCTTCGCCCTTTTTTTCAAGTTTGATAATATGATAACCATAAGGCGTTTCAACCAGATTGTCGGCAATTTGTCCGGGTTCGAGAGCCAACGCTGCTTGCTCAAACGCCGGCATCATTTGTCCTTTCGGCACGTTTTTGTAAATTCCGCCCTGCAGCTCGCCATCCGGGGTTTTATTGCCCGGATCTTGACTGAATTCGTTGGCTAACTTGGCAAAATCTTCGCCTGATTTAGCGCGGCTCAGGATTTGTTCCGCATTGGCTTTTTTCTCTTTTGTATCATATTCGGGATGTTCGGCGATATATTTTGCAACATCTTCGTCGGTAACTTTGACCTTTTCAGCCAAAACTTTTTGAGCGTAACGTCCGGCTAAAAATTGCGCTTGTTGAAGTTTGACCTGTAGTTCGACTTCGCGTTTAAAATCTTCGCCCAAAGTGTCGCCCTTTTCTTTGGCTTCTTCGGCATAAATCATTATTTTCGCAAAATCATCCTTTGCTTGTTTAAGTTCTTCTTCAGTTAATTCCTTGTCTTTGGGAAATTTTCCGCTTTCTCTGGCAAGCGCAAGTTTTGAATCAATAAATTGTTGGAATTCGGCTTCGTGGCTGGTATCGTTCCAAAATTCTTTTATTTGGTCTTCAGAAATATAGCCGAACTGCGGCATCGGACCTTTGTCTTTATTGATTTGCTGGTCGTAAATAGTGGCGGTAACAACGGCTCGGATATTTTCGAGTTCCTGTTTGTTATTTGGCTCGTCGGCTAAACCATCCTTGCGGGCTTGGCTGGCAACGGCAAGCAGTTGGGCGATATTTTCAGAAATTTTCTTTTTTTGTTCGGGACTTTCTGCCAATGCCTTAAGCTGCATCGGATTGGCATCTTTCAGAATTATCTGCATATCTTCGGCGGTAACGCGATTTAGACCTTCGCCGCGTGCGCCGACTTTCATTTTCCAAAACACGAGTCCCGCGCCGATTGCCAATATTACGGCGATGACCGTCAAGCCTTTAGCCAACGCGCTCATTCCGCCGCTTCTGTTTGCCGCGCTCGCGGTTGTTTTAACCGCCGAATTATTGTCAACCGCAACTTCTTCGGGCGAAACAACCGGAACGGCTTCGGCATCACTATTTTCTATCAAAACTTCTTCTTCTGATAAAACAGGCGGATTTTCTATTTCCGGCGAAATTTCGTTGTCAATACGAGATTCCTCATTGTTTTCAAATTCATTATCATTATTCGGATTTGTATTCATTAAATTTTCCTCTATTAAATTGTTACTTTTTACTTTGCACTAATTCCAATAAAACGCCGTTTGCCGATGAAGGATGCACGAAAGCAACCAGGCAGTCTTCAGCACCAATTCTCGGTTTTTCGTCTATTAAACGCATTCCTTCTCTCTTTAGTTTCGCCAGGGCTTCTTCGATATTTTCAACTTCAATGGCGATATGATGAATGCCGCCGCCGCGTTTTTCCAAAAATTTCTGAATCGGCGAATCTTCACTCGTCGGTTCTAACAACTCGATTCTGATTTCGCCAATTGGCAGCATCGCCACGCGCACTTTTTGGTCGGCGACAACTTCCGTGTGAACATTCTCCAGCCCAAGCGCGTCTTCCCAAAACTTTAATGCTTCTTTGATGCCTTTGGTGGCAATACCGAGATGATTGATTTTCATAGCTATTTTAAAATTTCTTCAATCGCCGAATACGGATTATTTTTCTTTTCGGCAATCGCCCGTGCTAATTTATCTAGCTTTTCCGCCGTTCCGTTTTTGCTCAATAGATTCGACAAAAGTTTTTCGCGCAAGAGTTCCAAAAGCCGCCAACGGGCAATCGCTCTCTTGCGCTCTAAA
This sequence comes from Acidobacteriota bacterium, assembly GCA_013696385.1. GTDB lineage: Bacteria > Acidobacteriota > Blastocatellia > Pyrinomonadales > Pyrinomonadaceae. The sequence continues at coordinate 12,884 of JACCYR010000105.1, read as the reverse complement.
CTCGCTTCACCCGTATTTTGAAAATTGGCATAGCTTTTGATGGCTTTTGATAAATCTTCGATGCCTTTGTTTTCCGTCGCCACGGTTTTGACAATCGGCGGAGTCCAAAAATCGGGACGATGCGCCAGACTCAGAAGCGCTTCGAGTTCTTTTTCGGTTCGCAAAACGCCGTCGCGGTCGGCTTTATTTATCACGAAAACATCGCCGATTTCCATAATTCCGGCTTTGATTGCCTGAATATCATCGCCCATTCCGGGAACGAGAACAACCACTGAAACATCTGCCGTTTTGACAATCTCGACTTCATCCTGCCCGACACCGACGGTTTCGACAATCACTTTATCAAAACCCGCCGCGTCCAAAATCGCTACCGCATCAACCGTCGCGCGTGAGAGTCCGCCCAAATTTCCGCGTGTCGCCATCGAGCGGATAAAGACGTTTTTATCGAGTCCGAGCGTTTGCATCCGAATCCGGTCGCCGAGAATCGCGCCGCCCGAAAACGGACTCGACGGGTCAACGCAAACGATTCCAATTTTTTCGCTGCGATCGCGATAAAAGAGTGCAAGTTTATCAACGAGCGAAGATTTTCCCGCGCCGGGCGAACCCGTTATTCCAACCACAACAGCTTTTCCCGTTTTCGGAAAAACCGCTTTCATAATTTTGGCGGCATCGTCCGCGCCGTTTTCGACTTTTGTAATCGCCCGGGCGACGGCACGCGGTTCACCGGCAAAAAGTTTTTCTAAAAGTTCCGAGTGTAACATTTACTCTTTATCGTCTTTGATTGATGAATTCTAATTCTTTGAGTATTATGCCTATTCGCGTGCCAATTTTCCATAAGCAGAGATTTTCTCACTTTTCCCCAAAATTGCAAAGGTTAAATCGATAAAGTAAAAAAGGCAAATCTTTCAAACAGATTTGCCCCTTTTACTTTAAATAAAGAAAGATTATTACCAACGAACCGGACGAATATCGGGACCGACAACGTACGAACTTGTTAAAATCTCGCCACTTCGGTCAGGACTGATTAAGTTTGTATCGTCCGAGTGGATAAAATGCGCTCCATACCAAACAACTATATCTTGGTTGGCAACCGATTCATTATTCACCCAAGAATCAATTGCGATACCTTGCGAGTTGCCGCCGCAGCAAAACCGACCGTCATCAATTTCGTTTTGAACAAAACTTCCGCCGGGAACACTTTTATACCGAAGAACCCAAAAATCGTGCGCTCCGAAAGTATCGACAATGCCGTCGGTGATGTTCGGCACTAACATATAGGCTTCATCGCCGGTTGAGTTCTGAATCAATAGACTGCGATTGGTTTGAATATTCTTATTTTGAAATCTTTCCGTTAGAATCGGCTGCAGGAATTTGCGTCCGCGTTCGACTTGGAAGATTTTATTGTTTGTATTGACGATATCGAAATCGAAACGCCAGTAAGCATGGTGATTATGAACAAAACAAACGCAGCTGTTATTGATTGCGCCAAAACCGTAGCGTGGACGAATCGTGCCGTCGTCGGCAAAACGCCACTCCATAATGTAGCGATACCAACCCGCCTGCAGTTCTGTTACCAGCACGGTTTCTTTGTTTTGCGTGTAAATTGCCACGCCTCTAAAATTACCTGTGTCAGTTCCATTATCAAGAACAGTTTGAGCAATTTGCCCGGAAGCTAAAATTCGGATGCCTTCAGCCGGATCGGTTGCTCCGGTTGCGGGAGCGTCAAACATATCTTCCTGATATTGCCAATCCCGATATGGTCCGCACTGATTACCCGCATATTCTACGTTTAAAATCGGCACATGCCCGCGTTTGAGAACTGATTTACCTTTATATTTTACGTCGCGGACTTCGATTCCCGAAGCACTTGACCCGGACGAAGCTGACGGACGAATGACCAGCATTTCCCAGAGCGGCGAACCGCCTTGCGAAACGGTTAATTGAGCTTGTCCGGCTGTTCCGCGCGAACTTGTCGGTTGATTGGCACTTGACACGCCGCAGGATGTCGGAGCGGCTAGAGATGTTTCCGGCGAGCCTTTATCGTAGCGAATAACCCAACCGTTTTTCAGACTGACGCTGACAACTTCGTTTTTACCAGAATTGTCCCGGGCATTAAGACCGATATTTACTAAACGCTCAGTTGTTCCGTCCAAAACAGTCGTTGGCGGCATTGGGCGAAACGCTTTGACCGTCTCATTTCTTAATTGTCCGCTAAAATTTTTGTCTCTTTGCAAAATCTGAACCGCTTCATTAAATTCTTCATCGTTTGGAAGCGGTTGATAAAATGCTCGGCTGACAGAAATTGTTTCGCTACCCGCAAAATCGCCTTCCGCAACAAGCGTCCGGTCGTTTGTGTAATCATAGAAAACAGCCTGAAAGCGCGTCGGAACTTGCGCCGGCTGCGATTTATCGTCGTTTTCTACATAATTAAATTCCAGCAGGCGATAGCGTGTTCCGCTTAATTCGCTCTGCACTGCTTTACTGCGTTCAACCCGCAGTTTAGCGGCATTAACTGTTTCTTGGCTCGGTCCCCACGGAACTACCGTTATTTGTGTCGAATCCTGCACTCTTTTGGAGCGTTTCAGCGTTTTCTCGCCGGCTGCGGCAAGATTTACAATTAAAATAAACCCTAAACACAAACCAAAAAAAACTTGGCTAAACTTTTTCATCACGTCTCCAAAACTATCTTAAACTGATTTATCAGATATAATTAAACTGTATTAAGGAATAACACTTAAACCGTTTTCGGTCAAGTTTTACAAAAGAGTTAATCAATCGTGCTGAAAAAGCGTTTTGTTAGAGATTGTCTAGCGAATCGCTTTTTCATACCAATCTTTCCAAAAGGATTTTTTCCGTGAAGTAAGAAAAATAAATGCCGGATGCGTCAGCAAAAAAGTTTTCCAAAGACTCATTTTGTCAAAACGTCTTGAAGAAGTAATAACTTTCGGATTTTCGATGAAATGCAGAAAACCGCCGTTTTGTTTGGCGAATTTGGAAAGTTTCCAGTAAAACTCAATGTCTTCGCCCATAAAAACGCTTTCGTCATAGCCGTTCAGTTCGTCAAAAACCGCTTTTCGGCAAAATTGTGTCGCGCCTTGTTTCATATTGAAAAGTTTCCCCCAAAACTTCCAGCCGAGCAGATAAAATTTCATCCATTTTCTTTGAAACGGTTCGTAACTGACGGCAACCGCGCCGCCGAAACATTTTTCATTTTCCATCGCTTCGGCAATTTTTTGAAAAAGCGTTTCGGGAACAATTGTATCCGCGTCAATAAATATCAAAACATCGCCGCCCGCGCTTTTCGCGCCTGTGTTTCTGACTTTGGCAATATTATGTTCGCTTTCCGAAACGACTTTTGCGCCGTAATCTTTAGCCGTTTGTGCGGTTTTGTCGGTGCTTTCATTGTCAACCACAATTATTTCCGCCGGAAAACCAATCGCCGCCGACGCGGTTTTGATTGCCACAAGCATTTTCGGCAAGTAATTTTCTTCATTGAAAGCGGGAATAATGATGGAAAATTTCATCGTCGGAACATCACTTTTGCACTTTTAGTATTCGCAATGGCGGAAAAGTGCCGAAGATATTTGGAAAAGACAATTCAGTTTTTAAGCCTAAGTTCTTAAAAGTTTCTTCATAGAGTTTGTTGCTTTTGAAGTCCGACAAAACTGCAATTCCGTTTGGTTTTAAAACTCTGGCAATCTCGTGGCAAGCCTGTCTGCTACCTTCTTTATCGGGAATATTGTGCAAACAAAGATTGCTTAAAACAACATCAAAACTGTTGTCGGGAAAACTCATTTTTCGCGCATCTTCATCTTTGATTTCGATTTTTGAGGCAACGCCTTCGAGTTCGGCGTTTTGCAAAGTGTTTTCTTTTCGGTTTCCCGACAAATCGGCTTCGTTCCAGATGTCAATTCCGACGGCTTTGCCCGAAGTTAAATGCTTTGCCGCGCCAATCATCAAAAGTCCGCGACCCGTTCCGACATCCAAAATCTGTTCGTCGCCATGCCAATTCATCAAATTCAGCATTCTATCGCGGTGGCGAAATTTGCCGAACTTGGCGTATAAAATCATCAGCAAAGCCGTTACCGAAAAAGAAAAGAAAAAGCCGAAAAACATATATCGAAAACCGATTAAAAAGTTCACGGCAAAACTCAAAAGGAACAGGACGATTCCTGCCAAAGCGACCAACGCCAGGTTTTTGATAACGGGCAAAGCATCAATGCCATAATTAAGTTTCATCTTTTTTTTCTCGCAGAATAAATTTGATAAAAAGCGGTTCAAAGGCGAACAGCGCGAAATTCTTTGAAGGCTTCGGCACTTGTAACTTCCAAATCAAAAACCGGCGCGTGAATCTCGATAACCAAAAGCGTAATGGCAATGGCAAAAACCGCGTCGCTGAAAAAGGCGATGCGCTCAATCTGAAATTCGGTTTTGCTTTTCGACATTTAATTTGTCTTTATTTTCAAATTGCCCAAATAGTAGTTTATTTTCGGAAAAAAATACAAGCCGATTTACGACTAGACAAACGAGGAAGTTCAAAATTAAACTAAAAACTTTGTAAAATCTATTTAATACAATGGAGATATAATAATTTTATGGCACTTTCGGCAAACGACATCCGCAAAGGTATGGTTATTCTTTTTGAAGGCGTGCCGTGTAAAGTGATGGAATTTCGCCATCACACGCCCGGCAACCTTCGTGCAATGGTGCAGTCTCGCCTGAGAAATCTGATAACGGGTAGTTCGTTTGAACATCGGTTTCGGGCAAACGATACGATTGAACGTGCCACGCTCGAACAGCACGAAATGGAATATCTTTATTCCGACGGTTCACATCATCACTTTATGAATTCGGAAAATTACGAGCAAGTATCGTTGACCGAAGATGAACTCGGTGACACAATGCAGTGGTTAATGCCGGGTTTGAAACTTCAGGTCGAGTTTTACGATGGCACGCCGATTGGCATTGAATTGCCAAGTTCGCTTGAACTGACGGTTACGGAAACCGACCCGATATTGAAAAGCGCAACCGTTTCCAATTCCAACAAACCCGCGACCTTGGAGAACGGCGTTACAATCACCGTGCCTCCGTTTATCACCGAAGGCGAGCGCATTCGGGTAAATCCAACCGAAGCGAAATATATCGAAAGAGTGAAGTAACACGCTGTCCAAAGTTCAAGGTTTGAAGTCGGTGATTAAAACTTTGAACTTTGAACTTTAAAAATGTTTTTTCTTTACAGTTTTCTGCTGACAATCGGGTTTTTCATTTTGCTTCCGCGATTTCTTTTTGACGCTCTGCGAAAGGGGAAATACGCCGCGGGATTTTGGCAGCGGCTTGGTTATTTGCCCAATTTTCAGCGAGGCGAAAAATCTGTCGTCTGGCTTCACTGTGTTTCGGTTGGCGAAACCAATGCCGCTCGTCCGCTGGTCAATGAACTGCTCAGAAAATATCCTGATTTACGGCTTGTCGTTTCGACCACCACAAAAACAGGTCAGGAACTCGCCCGCGAAGTTTTTGCCGATTCAGCCGAATTTGTCTTTTATTTTCCTTTTGATTGGCGTTTTACGGTGCGCCGCGCTTTGAGGAAAATCAAACCGAGTGTCGTTTTGATAATGGAAACCGAACTGTGGTTTAATTTTCTGCGTGAAACGCACGAAAGCGGAGCAAAAATCGTCATTGTCAACGGCAGATTGTCGGAGAAATCGGTTAATCGTTATCTTTATGTCAAAAATTTTATCCAGCGAGTTTTGCAGTTTGTTGATTTGGCTTTAATGCAGGGAAATAAAGACGCGGAACGAATTATTCAACTCGGAATCCGCGCCGATAAAGTGAAAGTTACCGGAAATATCAAGTTTGACCAAGATTTTGACGAAACCGAAAATCAATTAACACAAGAATTTCGGCAAAGATTTGCCATTTCGGAAACCGCGCCGTTAATCGTTGCGGCAAGCACGCACGCGCCCGAAGAAGTATGGATTTTAGAGGCTTTCACGGAGGTTTGGAAAAAATCGGAAGGGAAGCTGCCGCGTCTTCTGATTGCGCCGCGTCATCCTGAAAGATTTGCGGAAGTTGTCGAACTGATAAAAAACGCGGGATTTGAATGGTCAAGACGTTCGGAAAAACCATCTGATAAAGATAAAATCGCGGAAATAATTTTGCTCGACAGCATCGGCGAACTTCGCGCCATTTTCCCGTTGGCTGAAATTGTTTTTGTCGGCGGAAGCCTAATTCCGCACGGCGGACAAAATATCCTTGAACCGGCGATTGCGCGTAAAGCTATTGTAACCGGCTTTTACACAATGAATTTTGCCGAAATTGTCAAGGAATTTCTCGCCCAAAACGCGCTCGTTCAATTGCCGAAATTGGACGAAAGAGAAATTTCTGCAAAACTTGCCGAAGTTTTTTCCGAACTGCTGCAAAACGATGAACGGCGGCAAAAGCTGGGCAAAAATGCTTTTACGATAATGCAAAAAAGCTGCGGCGCAACGTCTGAAACAATCAAACAACTTAAACCTTTTCTGCAAGTTCAAAGCAATTTATGATTTTCGTTTTCTACTTTTTTGCCGCCGGTTTGGTTTTTCTCGGCTATAAATCTCTGCGCGGCGGAATTAATTATCTCGCGTTTTTCAAAAAAGAATTAGCCAAACCAAAATCTGATTACACGCCTTTTTGTTCGATAATTGCGCCTTGTCGCGGGCTTGATGAAGGTTTGCGGGAAAATCTTTTCGCGCTTTTTCGGCAGGATTTACCGAATTACGAAATTTTGTTTGTGGTTGATGATGAACGCGATGAAGCAGTAAAATTTATTGAAGAAGTTTCACGCCAAGGCGCAAAGAACGCAAAGTTAATAATTGCCGGTAAAGCTGAGAATGAAGGTCAAAAAGTTCACAATCTTCGGCAAGCGGTTTTAAAAGTTTCCGGCAAAAGTGAAGTTTTTGTTTTTGTGGATTCGGACGCACGACCAAACAAAAATTGGCTGAGAAATTTAATCGCGCCTTTGCAAGATGAAAACATCGGCGCGGCGACGGGTTATCGTTGGTTTGTTAATAAAAAAGGCGGATTTTCAACAGAACTGCGATCGGTTTGGAACGCTTCGATTGCATCAGCTTTGGGCGCGAACACGAATGATAATTTTTGTTGGGGCGGTTCGACGGCGATTCGGCGCGATGTTTTTGAAAAACTTGATATGCACGAACGCTTTGCAGGAACGCTTTCCGACGATTTCGCCGTAACACGCGCACTGAAAGAAGCGAATTTACCGATTCATTTTGTCCCGCAATGTTTGACTGTTTCGATTGAAGATTGCACTTTTAGCGAGCTTCTCGAATTCACGACGCGGCAAATGAAAATCACGCACGTCTATGCGCCAAATCTGTGGAAAGCCTCTTTTATTGGTTCATTTTTTTTTACCGCGATTTTTTGGACGGGCATTATTCTGTTATTTCTGCTTGCGGGTTGGCACTTTTGGTTGATGCTGGCTTTTTTGTCGGCGATTTTCGCGCTTGGCATTGGCAAGGCTTGGTTAAGATTGACGGCGGTTAAATTGGTTTTGAAAAATTACGAAAATCAATTAAACAAAAGTCTTTTGCCGCATCTGACGCTTTGGACGATTACGCCGGTAATTTATTTTTATAATTGTTTATGCGCTTTTTTCTCAAACCAAATCCGCTGGCGCGGCATCACATACAAATTGAAATCGCCGAACGAAACCGTTATTTTGCAAAATAATACCAGAAAAAAATAATCGTTTTTACGCGAACTGACAAGTTAAATTTTAATTTATTCTAAAATAATCAGAGGTTAAAAATCATTTATGTTAGGGTTTTCACTTACTAAGTTTTTCGCCTTTTTGCTTATTGTTTTATCTTTTGTCCACGCCGCCCAAGCGCAGGAAAAAACAACGAAAAAGACAAATATTTTAAAGAAAATAATTAGCAAGGTTGACGGAAAAAAAGATGAATCAGCAAAGGTTGCCGCGACAGAAACCAAACCGACTCAGAAAGGCAGATTGCCGGTTATTATTATTCCGGGTTTAATCGGCTCGGAACTTGTTAATAAAAATTCGGACGAGAAAGTTTGGTTTAACCTAACGCGGTCAAAAAATGACGATTTGCGGCTTCCGATTTCGCCCGATATTGCGGCGAATCGGGACAATTTAGTGCCGGGTGATGTTTTGCGGAGAGTCCAGTTAATTCGGCTCACGCCTGAAATCGAAATTTACCAGAAATTGATTAACTCACTTGAAGCTGACGGCTACAAAGAAGGCAAAATAGATGTGCCGGATGAAAACGGATACGCTGATACTGTCTATGTTTTTCCATACGATTGGCGGCTTGATAATGTCGAAAACGCGCATATTTTACTGCAAAAAATGGACGAACTCCGCGCTAAACTCAAGCGTCCCGATTTAAAATTTAATATCGTCGCGCATTCGATGGGCGGACTGATTGCCCGTTACGCTGCAATGTATGGCAAAGCAGATTTAAAGGCGCGAAATTTCAGACCAACGTGGAAAGGCACATCCTATATCAACAGCATTTTGCTGGTTGCCACGCCGAACGGAGGTTCGCTGTCCGCGCTTAACTCTTTGCTCAATGGATTTTCGCTTTTCGGCGGCGGCAAACTAAACCTTCCGTTTTTGCAAAATTTATCGAAATACGATTTGTTCACAATTCCTTCGATTTACCAACTTTTGCCGCACGACGGAATGGTTCGCGCCTTTGACGAAAACTTAAAGCCGCTCAAAATTGATATTTATAATCCGGCGACGTGGGAAAAATACGGTTGGACGGCTTACACTAACGAAGATTTTTCCAAGATAATCGAAAATGCCACTCAAGAGCAGGCAAAAGGATATTTCCAAGCCGTTCTGCTCCGCGCCAAATTGTTTCAAGCTGCGTTGAGCGCGAAACCGATGAGAAAAAATCCGATTCCGATTTACTATTTCGGCTCGGAATGCAGACCGACGGTTGACGGAATGATAATTCACAAAAATCCGAAAGATAACACTTGGAAAACGGAATTTGAGACCGATTCATTTACAAAGCGCGACGGCACAAAGGTTTCTAAAGAAGAATTAGAAAAAGTTTTGTATTCGCCCGGCGACGGCGTGGTGCCTAAACGCTCTCTAATTTCTTCCTTGTTGAATATCGGTAAATCCGCCAATCTGGAGTCAGACGTTTTAAAAGATTTAACGGTAGCTTGCGGTGAACATAACCGTTTGGCGGGCGATGAAATTATTGATAAGACTGTTTTGAGCCTTTTGAATCTGCCAATTGAGCCGCCGTCTGGCAAAGCTGTTAAATTAACCAAATCCAAAAGACGAAACTAATTAAACCAAGTTGCCAGATATTGATTGTCCGGCGCAGGAGAATTGGGATGATAAAGAGTTTGTTCGACGAAATTGAAGAAAAACCACAAGCCAAAATTGAGGAAATAAATCAGCCCGAACCGCAAACTGAGCCGATAATTTTACCCAAAGAAGTGTCGCTTGAAAAACCTGCTTTCAACGACCCGGAAAGCACAACCGAATCATCAATTTTGCAAGACAAGAAAACAACAACCGTGTTTCCGGCGCAAACAGAAACGCTAATTTTCCGCGACGTTGAAACAATCGAAGAACCGGCGACTCAATCTGCCATACAAAATCCAAGCGAGCCGATATTCGCAGCCAAAACGCCAGAAAAAGATAGACCGATGCTTTTTCAAATGCAAGCCAAACCCGAATCAACCGCTGACACCGCCCGAAAAAGCGGACTTGCGATGTCGGCGGCAATTGCTCTGTTTGGTTCGGTAGTTTTTTTGCTGATTATTGGTTGGTTTGCCGATTTGCTTTTGGGAACGTCGCCGTGGGGAATTATCGCCGGAATTGTTTTGGGTTCGATTATCGGATTTTTTCAATTTTTCAGAATGACTTCGCAAATCCTGAAAAATAAAGACTAATTTGAGAAAAATTGCACAAAATCATTTTTAAATCGCTTTCCTGTTTTGAATTTTTTATCCGAACCTTATAAAATGCTTGTTTCGCCATGAGCGACAATTTCAAAACTACAACCGACGAAGCAGACGCGGCTGTTCCAATTTCTCACGCGAGAATTTTGTGGATTATGGCAATTGTTTTGGTCGCCGCAATAATTGGAAGTTTGATTTTTGCAACGTGGCGCGCTACGGCAGGTTTAATACTCGGCGGAATTTTGTCATTTATTAATTATTATTGGCTGAAATTCGCTCTCAAAAGTGTTTTTGAAAAGGCGGTCGAAGGTGCAAAGCCGAAATTTTTGGTCGGGAAATATATCCTGCGTTATTTTGCCATCGGCGCAGTTATCGTATTGGTTTTTTTAACTAAAATTGTTTCGGTTGTAGCAGTAATTTGTGGTCTTTTGGCTTTTGCGGCGGCGATTTTAATAGAAACTTTTATTTTAGTAATTATTCATATCTTGAAACGAAAGGAAATTTAAGAATGTTTTTATTTGCAGCAGAAGGCGGCGAACATCATACGCCGTTGATTGTTGAGTTTATCAATCATTATGTGGGTGAGCCTCTTTATAAATTTGAGATGGCTTACACTTATCCGGCTTGGGAGTGGTTTTTTAATAAAATAGGAGTTAAAGCAACTCCCGCCGATGTTTTCGGAGCTTATACGGCGGAAAACGCGATTCCGTGGTATACGGTGATGTTTGTAATTGCGTGTATTTTGACGCTGGTTGTTATCTGGATTTTCAAGGGAAAACTTTCTGAAGACGACCCGACACCCGGACAATTAACACTCGAAGCCGGATTCGTCGCGTTGAAAGATTTGATTACGAGCGTCGTCGGCAAACACGGCTATCAGTATTTTCCGGTGGTTGCCACATTTGCCGTTTTGGTTTTGATTTCAAATTTGATGGGACTTTTCCCAATGTTTATGGCTCCGACAGCTTCGGTCAACGTAACCTTCGCGCTCGGTATTTCGTCGTTTATTTATTACAATTACATCGGGATTAGCGAAAATGGACTCATCAATCACTTAAAGCACTTTGCCGGACCAAAATTGCCTTGGTATCTATTTTTAATCACGATACTGATTTTCTGTATTGAAATTGTCAGTAATATGATTCGCCCGTTGACGCTTGGCGTTCGGCTTTTCGCCAATATGTTTGCGGATGAACAAATTTCTTCGCAGATTTCAGGTTTGTATGCGCCGTTCACGCAATTTTTACTGCCGGTAGTTTTGATGCCGTTAGCGGTTTTTGTCGCGTTTGTGCAAACGCTTGTATTCACCTTGCTTTCGATGATTTACATTAGCGAAGTTACCCACGAGCCGCACGAACATAATCAGGGCGGAGAACACTCGGAAGCAACCGGCGAAGCGGTTGCGACGGCGCACGTTTAAGAGATTTTAGATTTGCGATTGGCGATTGGTCGCAATTGTTTAGATGAGTTAACTTCAATCGTAATTAGAAGACTAAAATTAAATCAAATAAAAAACTTGCATTTCATACGCGAAAATGCCCGCACGCAACAGGAGACACGACTCTACGCGAGTATAAATCGTGAACATACCGGAAGTGAGGCGAAATTATAAACCCCCGCAAGTTTGCAAAAAAGATTTATTCGAGGTCTTCGCCAATTAAATAAAAATACAGGAGACTAAAAATGAATAAATTTAAATATATTTTCTTTTCCGCCCTTGCGCTTTTCGTAATGGCGATTCCGGCTCTCGCGCAAGGCGCGGGCGCGGCGGATAATGAATCAACTGTCAGCGCGGCAAAAGCTATCGGCGCGGGCATTGGTTTCGGGTTGGCGGCGGGCTTGGCTGGTATCGGTCAAGGTCTGGTCGGCTCCCGTGCGGCGGAAGGCGCGGCGCGTAATCCGGGCGCGGCGGGAACTGTCCAAACGCTGATGATTATCGCGTTGGCTTTGATTGAGTCGCTCGTGCTGTTTGCGCTGCTTATCGTTTTCGTCAAACTTTAAAATTAAACGAAAACCAAATTTTGCGGGCGTAAGTTTCGGCTTCGTCCGCGTTTTCTTTGTTTCGGTTTCCAAACTATTGCGTGTTACAACTTAATGCAAGATTTTTGAATCGAATCGTTTCTTAAAGCGTGTATAATAATTGTAAGAAAAATTTTATAGAGAAAAATGTCAGACCAATTTACCGGACAAAATTTAGCAGATAAATATCAAATTGAAGGAGAATTGCGCGACGGCGGTTTGGGAAAAACTTATCGCGCCACACATCTTTTGATGGAAAAGAGCGTTAGCATCAAAATTCTGCCGCCGGCTTTAGCAGTTGATGAAAAAATTGTGAAACGGTTTTCCGCCGAAGCGCGGACGGTTTCGCATATTTCTCACCCGAATATCTTAAATGTTACGGATTTTGGCGCGGACAAAAACGGCGCGGTTTATATTGTAATGGAAGATGCCGACGGCGAAATGCTCGAAGAAGTAATTGAGCGCGAAGGCAAATTTCCGATTGAACGCGCCGTCAGAATTACCCGACAGATTGCCGCCGCACTTTCTGCCGCACATACTAATGGCGTTATTCATCATCGTTTAAATAGCAAAAATGTTTTGCTCGCACACATGACTGGAGAATCTGAAACGGTTAAAGTTTTAGATTTCGGCTCGGATGTATCAAACGAAAACGGCGTGTTTGGCGAAGAAACGGATTTGAGAGATTTAGCATATCTTTCGCCGGAACAAAATTCGTCGGTTTCCAAAGCCGATGAACGCTCGGATATTTATTCGCTTGGCGTAATTTTGTATGAAATGTTGGCGGGCGAAGTGCCGTTCACAGCAGAAAATCCGACTGATTTGATGAAGAAGCAAGCGGAAAATCCGCCCGCGCCGCTTTCTGCTTTCCGTAATGATTTGCCTGTCTACATTGAGCCGATTGTCATTAAAGC
>JACCYR010000101.1 GCA_013696385.1 Acidobacteriota bacterium | reverse complement strand
GGCGTTTTCTTTATCGTAAGGCGAACCGACGTGATGCGGACGCGCCGATAATCGCTTCATCCATTCACGTAGATTCTCCTTTTTCAGCGAAGCATCGAATTTTGCTTCTAAAGTTTTTTGTTTGCCTGAATTTTCAGCCGAAAAACCCAGCAAAGTTTTATCGTTCGGCATTGATTGAGCCAATACTGAACAAGTTAAAAGCAAAGCCGAAAAGATTTTTAGAAATGATTGACGCATAAAAACTCCTGAAATTTAGATTGGTTAAAACGAAGTGAAATTATTGTAAAGCAAATTTGGGTAAAGATGCTAATTCAATCACGGTGGGAAAAGAATTGCCCGCGAAATACACTAAAATAAATCAAAAGATTTAATTGGCAACAATTTTTGGGCTTAAAAGGTTAGCTTTCACAGCCTTTCGTTGAGTTAAATTCTTTCCAACAGCAATGATTTATAATTGAAAATTGCTTGCTTCGTCGTCCGAAAGTTCGATTTTCATCCGTAACAGCGCGGTTGAAAAAGTTTTGCCTTGCGCGTCGGTCATTAAAGACAGAGTTCCGCCGCCGCCAAGCGATTCGTGAAGCAGAAAATTTAACGCGCCGAGATTTGGCAGTTCAAATCGTTCAACGTCGCCTTTAACGATTGTGCCAAAATGTTCTTTCACCTTTTCGGCGGTAACTTCGCGCACGAGAAGCGGATAAAATTCTTCTTTGAGCGCGATAACGCCGACGTTTGCCGTGTCGCCTTTGTCGCCCGAACGGGCGTGGGCGAGTTTTAGAAGTTCAATTTTCATAATTTTTCTAGTGCGTGTTTCCGCATTGTTTCGTTTCTATTAAAATTGTGTTTTAGATAATAAATCAAGTAATGATGCTTATCATTCCATAACTCATTTATTAGAAGCATTTACAGTTAAATTTCAAAGTTATAAAATAGCTGCTGTATCTAAAAATGTAGCCGTTGCGCGTTTTTTTTTTACTAGATTAGACTGCTTTTGCTAAAAACATTTTCCGCATTGCGTCGGCTTTCATCTCTTCTGACGGATGCACGTATCTTGATAACATTTTAGTGTCTTTATGTCCAAGTAAAGCGGCAAGCGTTATCAAATCAATTCCGCGCTCGATGGCGCGTGTCGCAAACGTATGACGGCAATCATACAAGTCAAAATCAAACTTTAACTTTTTGACAACGGGCAAATGCCAAAAGTGCATACTTGAATATCGCGGATTGCCGGAAACGTCTTTTTTCGGAAAAAGCCAGCCTTCGGAAAACTTTTCCATCCGTCGCTGTAAAATGCTTTTTACCTTTGGCGTGAAATGGACTTTTCGATTTGATGAAGGCGTTTTGCTGTCTGTTATTTGCAGATAGCCTTTTTCAAAAAATACCTTTTCGGCTTTTAATGTGAAAACTTCTTTCGGGCGCATTCCGGTTTCAATCATAATGACGGCGACTTCGGACAGGATAGGCGGACACGCCAAAAGATATGCTTTTTCTTGTAGCGGTGTTATGACGTGAAATTTACGCTCATTTTCCGGCAACTGTTTGATGAATCTTGCCGGAGTTGAAGAAACCGTTCCCAACTCAATAAGGCGATTAAAAATCATTTTAAAAACCCGTAATTCGTGATTGACGGATTCACGGCTGATTGTTCCGCCGGTTTTGATTGACGGCTGTTTAAAACGCCAACTGATGAAGCCTTCTACATCCTTTGCTTTGATTCGGTCAACTTTTGTTTTGCCGAAATACTTACGCAGGGCAATAGCTGAAAAACGATGTCTTTTGCAAGCCGTCGCGCCCTTTCGGACGGCTGACCATTCGAGAAAATCATTGACAGATTGCTCAAACGTCGGAAAATCTTTTTTAATTTTAATACCGATTCGACCAAGTGCTAATTCGTGCCGGAAAGCGGCTTCAATCGTCAAAGCATCGCGCCTGTTAGCGACCTTTGTTGATTGCTGGACAAGCGAACCGCCAAAGTAAAACTTCATCCACCAAAATTTACTGTTCGGGCGTTTGTATAATGCCATATTTTTGAGCCTTCCTTTGTATTTTGTTTTGTAATTTTCTGATTTTTTCTAACTGCTCTAAAACTAAGGGGTGTTCACGACTGTTATATTC
>JACCYR010000096.1 GCA_013696385.1 Acidobacteriota bacterium | reverse complement strand
CTCCGCGTTCGACCGTCGGCACGGTTACGGAAATTTACGATTATCTGCGCCTTTTGTTTTCGTCAATCGGGCAGCCGCACTGCCAGCAATGCGGCGCGGCGATTACGCGGCAATCGGTTGAGCAAATAATTTCTAACGTCCTAGGTTTGCCCGAAGGCGAACGCGTGATGATTCTCGCGCCGCTAGTGCGCGGGCGCAAAGGCGAATTTAAAAAGGAACTCGAAAAACTTCACAAAGACGGATTTGTGCGGGCGCGGATTGACGGCGAAATGCGCCTGCTTGACGAAGAAATTAAACTTAACAAACGCAGTAATCACACGATTGAAGTTGTCGTTGACCGTCTCTTAATCAAGGAAGACATTAAGGAACGTCTGAGCGAATCGGTTAAAACGGCTTTGAAACTGACCGACGGCGCGGTTTTAATCTCAATAATTGACGGCGAAGAAAAACTTTATTCAGAAAAAATGGCATGTGTCAATTGCGGCATCAACATCGCGCCCTTAGAGCCACGTTCATTTTCGTTTAATTCGTCTTACGGTGCTTGCAAACGCTGTCAGGGTTTGGGAACGGTGTTGGAAATGAATGCCGCCAAAATTTTGCCCGACCAAAGCGAAATTGTCGGTAAAATCAAGTTTTTGAACGACACAGACAAAACCGGCGGCAGATTTTTGACGTCGGCTTTAACCGCGATTATCGAAAAGTTTTCTGACGAAGATAAACTCACGTCGCCTGACGAAGAAACCAAAGACCAAAAACCAAAGACCAAAGACCTGCTTCAAACAACATTTGAAAATTTACCGGAAGAAATCCGCGACGTATTTTGGAACGGCACAAAAAAGCGTCTAACTTTTCGGCAGGGAAGTTATGTTTATGAAAGCGATTGGAAAGGCGCGTTGCGGGCGATGCGTGAACGGATGGAAAATCCGCCGTCGGAGAAAGTGCGGCTTGCGCTCGAAGAACTTGTTTCGCCGATGCCTTGTCCCGAATGCAGTGGAAAACGCCTGCAGCCGGAAAGTTTAGCCGTCAAAATCGGCGGAATCGGAATTGACGATTACGTTAGTTTGCCAATTGAAGAAGCGGTGGAAAAGTTTGACGCAATCACGCTCAACGAGCGCGAAGAAAAAATCGCGGGCTTGGTTTTAAAGGAAATCAGAGAGCGTCTGCGGTTTTTAAAAGCGGTCGGTTTAGGTTATTTAACGATTGACCGCACTTCGGGAACTTTGAGCGGCGGCGAAGGTCAGCGTATCAGATTGGCAACGCAAATTGGTTCGCAACTGCGCGGTGTTCTTTATGTTTTGGATGAGCCTTCGATTGGTCTGCATCCGCGCGATAATCAGAAACTTATCGAAACTCTGCACGAGTTACGCGACTTGGGCAATACGGTTTTAGTTGTTGAACACGATGAGGAAACTATCGAAAACGCCGATTATGTCGTTGATTTAGGACCACTCGCGGGAACACACGGTGGTGAAGTTGTCGCTACGGGAACGCCGAAGGAGATTGCTAAAAATCCCGCATCAATCACGGGAAAATATCTTTCCGGCAAAATGAAAATCGAAATTCCCGATGTCCGCCGTTTGCCGAACGGCAAAAATATTACGGTTAAAGGCGCACGGGCGCACAATCTCAAAAACATTAATGTAACTTTTCCGCTTAATATTTTCACGGTTGTTACGGGCGTTTCGGGTTCGGGAAAATCTACGCTGGTTGACGACATTCTTTATCCCGCGCTGGCGAAATTTGTTTATAAATCCGCGACCACGCCGCTTGAACACGATTCGATTGAAGGCTTGGATCTCGTTGACAAAATCATCGAGATTGACCAATCGCCAATCGGCAGAACGCCGCGCTCAAATCCGGCGACTTACACCGGACTTTTCACGCCGATACGCGAACTTTACGCGATGCTGCCCGAATCCAGGGAAAGAGGTTACAAATCCGGCAGATTTTCGTTTAATGTCAAAACCGGACGCTGCGCGGCGTGCGAAGGCGCGGGAATGAAGCGCATCGAAATGAACTTTTTGCCGGATGTTTTTGTCAATTGCGATATTTGCCGCGGCGCGCGTTACAATCGTGAAACTTTGTCGGTCAAATATAAAGGTCTTTCGATTGCCGATCTTCTCGACACGACGATTGAAGATGCGCTACCAATTTTAGAAAACATTCCACAAATCAAACAAAAGCTGCAAACTCTGCTTGATGTCGGTCTTGGCTATATTAAAATCGGTCAATCTTCAACGACACTTTCGGGCGGCGAAGCCCAACGCATCAAACTCGCCAAAGAACTATCGAAACGCGCAACTGGAAAGACGATTTACATCTTGGACGAGCCAACAACCGGACTTCATTTTGCCGACGTTCACAAACTTCTCGACGTTCTGCAAAGATTGGTTGACACGGGAAACACCGTCATTGTCATCGAACATAATTTGGACGTAATAAAATCCGCCGATTATGTGATTGATTTAGGTCCTGAAGGCGGAATCGGCGGCGGCAAAGTTGTGGCGACGGGAACGCCCGAAGAAGTTTCCAAAGTTAAAAAATCCTATACAGGTCAGGCTTTGAAAATATTGCTAAAATGATTTCACTAACAGGACTTTCGCTTGAAATGCAGAAACACGCACAAAGTAAGTGTGTTTTTCGCCCTCGACTTCACTTCAAGCGAAAGTCCTATTTATAATGATTGACGACCGGCAAATCCTGATTCCTCGTCGTGCCACCACTGGATTTCGTCACCTTCGCCAAGCTGCCAGCAAAGCAGAATAACGCGACCTTCCCGCAAGCTCGGAAAATCAATCAAACCGCGTGAATAATCTTTGAGCTGAACGCCGAGTTCGTGAAATTCGGTGGTTAATTTACCGATTTCATAAAGCGATTTGACATAATGAGTGCCGCCTTCCATTCCGCCGCCGCCAAATTGAGCCGCCTTTGCCGCCGTTTTGGCAGGTTCGCGGAAAGATGAAACTGCCTTGTATCGCGCCTTTATCTTTTCAAGTTTCGGGCGGATTATGGGTAATAAAGCATTGGCTTCTTTAACGGTAAAAACTTTCATCTTTCGTCTAAAACGCGTACCAAATCGGCATAATCGTCAGTTTCTTCGTCGGCGAAGTTTGCATCAAAGGGAATTTTATCGGGAACTTGAGAAAAATTCTCGCCCGAATTTCTGGTTAGTATTACAGGCGGCGGCAATTCTTCAGGCGGAATAAACGAAGGAATATCGTATTGTCCGCTTTGCGAAGCATCTTTGCGGACGAGTTCGGCAATATCGCCCAAATCAATAAAAAAATCTGCGACATCAATCAGGCGCGGCGCGGTGTTTGAGCGAAAACCGGCAACTTCCACGCGGCAGCCTTTATACGCCACGGCGTTCAACGCATAAACAAAATCTTCGTCGCCCGAAACCAGCACGGCGGTGTCGTAGCGCCCTGCCAGACTGAGCATATCAACCGCGATTTCAACATCGAGATTTGCTTTGCGCGTGCCATCGTAAAAAGTTTTCAACTCTTTCTGCACAACGCGAAAACCGTTGCGCCGCATCCAGAGCAAAAAACCTTGCTGACGTTCCGCGCCCGCGTCAACTCCGGTGTAAAAAAAAGCGCGAAGCAGTCGCCCGTCGCCGAGCAGAACGCGCAAAAGTTTATTGTAATCAATATCTATAGTATGGAAACGGGCGGCGTGAAAAAGATTGTTTCCGTCAATAAAAACTGCCACCCGACCGCGATGACCAAACTGCCAAGACGGATTGGTATTCATTTCAAACTGCATTTTTTAAACCTTCTTTGTTAAAAAAAATAAAATAAATCGAACCGCAGTTGATTAGCAAAATGACGGGCGGGAAGTTTTTTAATTTAATAATTATGAATCTAAAAGTTTTACTGCAAATCAATGTATAATTGACAATCGGTTTTTGCAAAATCGTTTTCAATAAAAATTTATAAAAGTTAATTTAGTTTCCGTTTTTTCTTAAATACAACTGCGATTTGATAAAAATATGTAATTTATAGTGTGCCTTTTCGCTCGCACATCAGTCAAGCGGCACATTTAACAGAATACTCGGTTTTCATCATATAATCAAAAAAGAGAAATGTTACAGAAAAAAACTGAACAAAATCATTGTTTTCACGTTTCAAACGGCATCTTTTATGAAGAAGTTCAAAGTTCAAAGTGCAAAATTCAAAGCCGAAGTCCAAAGTCCGAAATCCGAAGCCCGTTTTGGGGAAAACAAAATTTACGGACTTCTTCCGGTTTTGGAAGCCTTACGCGCCGAAAATCGGCGAATCGAAAAAATTGTGATTGCCGAAGGCGCAAACGAAAAACGTCTGAGCGAGATTCTGAAATTGGCGCGAAAAAACGGCGTTCAATTTCAAAAAGTTCAGCGAGCTAATTTATCAAATATTGTTGAAGAAGGCGCAAATCATCAGGGCGTAGTTGCTTTTGTCGCTTCGGCAGATTATTTTGATGCTGATAAACTTTTAAGCGAAATAACGAACAAAGAACATTCTTTAACCGTAATTTTGGACGGCGTGGAAGACCCGCGAAATTTAGGCGCAATTTTGCGAACCGTCGAATGTGCGGGCGCAGACGGCATTTTTATTCCTGAGCGCCGCGCCGTCGGATTGACGGAAACCGTTGCCAAATCTTCGGCGGGCGCAGCCGAATATGTTAAGGTTGCGAAAGTTGCAAATGTTAATCGTTTGATTGATGAACTAAAAGAGAATAATATTTGGGTTGTCGGCGCAAGCGGTGATGCGGAAATGAATTACACCGATTGGGATTGGACGCAATCTTCCGCGCTGGTTTTAGGCGGCGAAGGTAAAGGTTTGCATCGTTTGACGGCGGAAAAATGCGACGTTTTGGTGAAAGTTGCGATGTCTGGGTAAATCAAATCACTGAACGTATCGGT
>JACCYR010000094.1 GCA_013696385.1 Acidobacteriota bacterium | reverse complement strand
GAATCGAAGCGGTTTTTAGTGTTTTGGCATTGCACGACAAAATTTTGCCGCCGACTATCAACTACGAATTTCCCGACCCCGATTGCGATTTGGATTATGTGCCGAATGAAGCCCGACAAGCCGAAGTCGAATTTGCTCTTTCCAACAGTTTTGGTTTTGGCGGAACGAATGCGTGTTTAATTTTCAAGCGTTACGACGAATAATTTTTAAGCGTTTTACTTCTTCCGGCAATTGAAACGCTTTTTTGTCGGATGCGAATGAACATTCATTTTAATTGGAGTTTCTACCAGAAAAGTTCTGAGTAATTTAAAGCAATGAGGTCATTAAAATACACATTCTGGCAAGATGGCGAATTTTTTATTGGATTTTTGAATGATTATCCCGATTACGAAACACAGGGGTTTTCCAAAGAAGAACTTTTGGAAAATTTGAAAAGTTTGCTTATTGATATTGAGTCCAACGAAATTCCCTTTATCAGAAAAGTCGAAGAACTTGCGATTGCTTGATGAAAAGGCGCAATTTAATAAAACAGCTTGAAAAACTCGGCTGTATTTTCGTGCGGCACGGCGGAAATCACGATTGGTATTCAAATCCGAGATCCAAAATATCTCAACCGATTTCGCACCACAATGAGATTAACGAAAATTTGGCAAAATCAATTATTAAAAAACTTGCAGGCAAATAAATTCTATGAAAATTATCGTTTTAATGAAACAGGTTGCCAACAAAGATGCGGTTTTGCGGATTGGCAAAGACGAAAAATGGATTGACGAATCGGACATTGCACATCAGACCAATGAATCGGACGGTTACGCTTTGGAAGAAGCGTTGCGGATGAAAGAAGCAAAAGGCGAAGGTGAAGTCGTCGTTTGCACGCTCGGCGGGCAGAGCGCGAAAACCGTTATCAAAGACGCGCTGGCGCGTGGCGCGGACAGAGCGATTCATGTTGTTGCCGAAAATTCAAATAAACTTTCGCCGCATCAAATTGCTAAAATGATTGCCGACGCGATTCGGAACGAAAACGCCGACCTCGTTTTTACGGGCTTGCAGTCTGACGACGCAAGTTACGGACAAACGGGCGTGATTTTGGCGGAACTGCTCGGCATTCCGCACGCAACCATCGTGATTGATATTGACCGCGAAAGTTTGAACGGCAATCTGCGCGTCAAGCGCGAACTCGAAAGCGGCTGGTATCAATGGTTTGTTTATCAATTGCCCGCGCTTCTAACAATTCAATCGGGAATTTCACAGATTCGTTACGCTTCTTTGAAAGGAATTATGGCGGCGAAACGAAAAGAAATTAAAGAAGTTACGCCGACAATTGGAGATTTCGGTGCGGCACAGCAAATTCAAAAGGTTTATATGCCGCTTAAAACCAAACAAACGCAAATGCTCGGCGACGGCGACACAAAACGCGGCGCAGTTGAACTTGTTGAGAAATTAAAGACGGAAGTTCGCATATTATAAATTTTTATGGATGCAGTTTTAGAAAAAACTCAAGCGGTTGTTTTGCATAATATCAGCTGGAATTCCTACAAACAAATAACCGATGCTTTGCAAAACGAAACGTCTGCACATTTTACGTTTGACCGCGGAATATTGGAAATTATGGTTCTTTCACTAAAGCACGAAAATTTGAAAAAGATTTTGGCAATGCTTTTTGAAAGACTTTCCGAAATTCTCGAAATCGAAATATTTGCGGCTGGTTCGACGACCTTTCAGCGGGAAGATTTGGAAAGAGGTTTCGAGCCTGACGAGTGTTATTATATCCAAAACGCCGCTTTGATGCGCGGCAAAGAGAGCGTAGATTTAGGCTTTGACCCGCCGCCCGATTTAACCATCGAAGTTGATGTAAAACATTCTTCACTTAATAGAATGAGTATTTTCGCGGCAATCGGAATTCCTGAAATCTGGCGTTACGACGATAAAAAATTAACTATCTATTTGCTAGAGGACAACGGTTACCGAGAATCGGCGGAAAGTTCGGCTTTACCGAAAGTAAAGAGCAGCGAACTAACTAAATTAATTGAAACGGGCAAAAAAGCCAAGCACAAAGAATTTTTATTAAAGATTGAAGATTATACAAAAAATTTGAAAGGCTAAATTTTATGATTCTGGTTTTTATCGAACACAAAGACTGTGTATTAAATAAAACTTCTCTGGAAGCGATAACCGCTGCGCAAAGCATCGGCAAAGATTTGGAGTTGAAAGTTTCCGCCGTAATTCCGTGCGATAAAGATTGCGGTTTGGCGCAAGAGATTTCAAATTACGATTTGGAAAAAGTCATCGTGGCAAAAAACGAAAAGCTCGGAATTTACACGCCTGACGGCTACACCGACGCTTGGGAACAAGTCATCAAAGCGACCAATCCAAACCATGTAATTATGGCGCACACTTATCAAGTGCGCGATTTTGCGCCGAAACTTGCAGCGCGTCTTGACAAAGAAGTTGTCGGCGACTGCATTCGTTACCGCAACGAGGGCGGAAAATTAGTTTTCACGCGCCGAATCTTTTTGGGCAAATTAGACGCGGACGTAACAATCGAAGGCGACGCGCCGTATTTTGTTACATTCCAATCAGGCGCATTTCGCGGCGACAATGCCGAAAAGGGCGGAAATGCACAAATTGAAACGATGGAAGTCGAAGTCGGCGAAATCCGTATGAAACCCGAAGCACCGTTCCAAGAAGCGAAAGCGTCGGTTGATTTGACGAAATCTGAAATCATTGTCGCGGTTGGTCGCGGCATCAAATCTCAGGAAAATATCGAAAAGGCGCAGGAATTAGCTGATGCACTCGGCGCGGATTTAGCGGCTTCACGCCCGATTTGCGACGCCGAATGGCTGCCGATTGACCGACAAATCGGCTCTTCTGGTCAAACCGTTGCGCCGAAGGTTTATATTGCTCTGGGAATTAGCGGCGCAATTCAACACATCGTCGGAATGAAAAACGCAGGGACGATTATCGCTATTAACAAAGATGCGGAAGCACCGATTTTCGATATTGCCGATTACGGCATTGTCGGTGATATTTTTGATGCGATACCGATTTTGGTTGAGGAAATTAAAAAAGTAAAAGGTTAGTGTTTTCTATAATTAAAGATTGGAAAAGCGTGTCGAGTTTTAATCCGGCACGTTTTTCTATTTTGTGTTCCGTCTGACT
>JACCYR010000073.1 GCA_013696385.1 Acidobacteriota bacterium | reverse complement strand
GTCCAACCCATCAGAGGCGGCAACGCGCCCGGCAGCGCGCCGATTGCGGTTGATGCGGATGTGCGCGTTTTCAAAGGCGTATAAAGCAAAAGGTAGCCGATAATGACAATTAAACCGAGGATTGCTGTTAAAGGATTTACCAGAAAAGTTAGATAAATTTCCGCAACGGCGCATTGTGAAACACCGAAAAATAAGGCTTCGTTAGTAGTGATGCTGCCGATAACCAAAGGACGTTTTGCCGTCCGCTCCATCAAAGCGTCGGTTTTTCTTTCCCAAACTTGATTGAGCGTGGCAACTCCGAAAGCAAGCAGCGTAATGCCAACCATCGCGTTTATAAAGAGCATACCGTTAAAACTTTTATCCGAACCGAGATAAAATCCCGCCGCCGAAGTCAGAACCAGCAAAAACGCAATTCGCGGTTTTGTCAGTTCCAGATATGCCGCGAGTTTTTCGCGCAAACCGAACACTTTTGCCGGTTGAATTTCTACGATTATACTTTCCATTTTCTATAAAACAATTGTTGATGTTTGTCCAACTTTCCGATTATAATAATTTTACGCAATTGAACCGAATGTTCAACGTCATAAAATTAGAAAAACGGATATTCAAAAATTTTTGGCTTTTTTGAAAGAAATCTGATGTAATTTAATATTAGTTTTAGCTTTCGCCTTGTTTCGACTTAGATCATTACAAATTACATTGGCATTATTTTGGTTTGTCATCTTATATCTTAGAATAGCTATCCTTTTTCAAATTTCCAAATACAAATATAGCAAACTAAACTTCTTTTTTTTAACAGACGAACTAATTTTTCTAAAAGATGACAAACACCTTCAGCTAAGATATTATTTTTATTAACGAAATTTTATAAAATGTCTGCAACAGAAGAATCAATCAAACGGGCAGCCAATAAAAAGGCGAAAACAAAATCATCATCGTTCTTAAATCGCGGTTTAGCATTTTTAAGTTCGGTGCGCTTCGGAGTTATTTTGCTCTGCATTCTAGTCATTTTATCAATGGCTGGAATGATTTTTATTCAACAAAACGTCAACGGTTTTGACGCTTATTATGCATCTTTGACTCCGGCGGAAAAAATTGTTTATGGCACGCTTGGCATTTTCGACATTTATCATAGTTGGTATTTTAATTTTCTGCTTCTAGTGCTTTCACTAACTATTGTGTTGGCTTCAATTGACCGGTTTCCGTCGGCATGGAGTTACATTTCTAAACCGAAACTCTCTGCAACGCGCGGCTGGCTGCTCAGGCAAAAGCAAAACGTAATACTACAAATAAAAACCGCGAATGAACAGGAGGTTGCCGAAAAAATCAGCCAAGTTTTCAAATCAAACGGTTTCAAGCCGCAAATTATTAAAAGCAACAATAGTTTTTATGCTTACGACGAAAGCGGCAACAAAAATTACTCAAAAACCGTCAGTAAATCTAATTTATTCGTTTTCGGTGAAAATGGAAGATTAAATCGTTTAGGCGCGTATATTGTTCACGTTGCACTTTTAACACTTTTTCTCGGACATTTTGTTGCGCTCCAAACCGGATTTGATGCCGATGTGCGGATGATGCCGGGACAAGTTACCAAAGATATTCAAATGATACAATTCAATTTGGATAAGCAAGAGCGTTACACCGTTGGATTGCCGTTTTCGATAACCTGCACCGATATTGAGCAGAATTTGATAAATCCAAGCGGTTCAATTGACATACAAAACACGCTCGACTGGCACACACGCATCAAAATTGACGACCCGCAATACGGCATAACAAATGCCGATGTCAGTTTGAACCGACCTTTTTCTTATCGCGGTTATCGCTTTTTTCAAGCAAGCGCAATCACGCTCGGAAGCGCGAGAAATATGACACTCGAACTTACGCCGCAAGCCGGCGGTCAGCCGTTGACAGTTGAGTTAGCGCGAAACGGTTCGGTTAGTTTGCCAGACGGAACAAAGGTTGTTTATGAAGCGTTTTTTCCTGATTTTACATTTAATCCACAAGGACAACCCGACACGCGCTCGGCTGATTATAACAATCCGGCAGCCGTCTTAAGCGTTACTTCTCCAAACGGAGAAAAAAATAAAATTTTTGCTTTTGCGGCGAATTTGTCGGATAATATCCCCGTCGGCGCGCCCAAAGCAGGTTATAAATGGCGTTTGAAGGATTTTGAAAAATCACCCTACGCGCACGTTTTATCAATCAAATATGATCCGTTTAATGCCGCATTTATTGCTTGGTATATCGGAGGTTTCGGTTTAATCGGCGCGTTGTGT
>JACCYR010000038.1 GCA_013696385.1 Acidobacteriota bacterium | reverse complement strand
ATCCGGTAGCACAATCGTAACTGGAGCGAACTCAACCGCCGTTATCAATTTAGGTAAAGCGGGTCGGGTTGAACTTCTTTCCGACACAAGTTTAACTTTAAGATTCAGTTCCAACAGCATAGTTGGTATGCTTTCAGCGGGTAAGGTGCTGGTTTCAAACGCTCCCGGCATTGCTACTTCGATTAATACTAAAAATGCTACGGTAATAGCTGATGCCGGTCAAAACAACACTTTTAGCGTTAACGTAGGTTGCGCCGATGAAGCCAGATGTACCCAAACTCATGTTGAAACAACCATCGGTTTGGTTACTTTAAGAAGCGGCTCAAACGACAAACAAGTTGCTGCCGGAACGGACGCAACATTTGGTAACCCTTCGCAAACAGGCTGCACACCTTGCTTGCGTCCCGGTATTGATGTCCAAACACCGATTGCCAGTGTTGGTACCGGAGTTTTAGCAGCAATTCTTATTGCGGCTATCGGTGCGGTCGGTGCGGCAGTTTACTTAGGTTCAACAGGGGTTGATGTTATCGGTCCTGGTGTTGTAGTTAGCCCAACTCGTTAAGTTCAATATTGCTTTGTAGGTTTTACATAATTTAACTTGACTAAAAAATTTACGGGTCATGCGTAAAAGGCATGACCCGTAAAAATTTGTTTTAGTTTGTGAATAAATTAACAAAATAACTTTTTTGTATTTATAAATATGCACATTGCAGTAATTGGAACAGGATATGTCGGATTGGTAACAGGAGCTTGTTTTGCTGAATTTGGCGTTGAAGTTACTTGCGTCGACGTTGATAAAAATAAAATTGCTCGTCTGAATCAAGGAATTATCCCGATTTATGAACCCGGTTTGGATAATATAGTTGAAAAAAATTCAAAAGCCGGAAGACTTCATTTTACAACGGATATAAAATCAGCCGTTGAACAAGCATTAGTTGTTTTTTTGGCTGTCGGAACACCGCCGAAAGAAGACGGTTCACCCGATATGAGTTATTATCAATCGGCGGCAAAAGACATCGCCAACTGTATGAACGGCTATAAAGTTCTGGTAACGAAATCAACCGTTCCGGTCGGTACCGGCAAATGGCTTCGTAAATTTGTCGAAGAAAATCAAAAATTTAAAACCAATTTTGGTGTCGCTTCAAATCCCGAATTTCTGCGCGAAGGCGCGGCGATAGAAGATTTTATGCATCCGGACAGAGTTGTCATCGGCAGCAATGAAGAAGACGCAATCGCGGTAATGAAAGATCTTTATCGTCCGCTTTATCTGATTGAAACGCCGATTGTCATTACTTCTCTGGAAGCCGCAGAACTAATCAAATACGCGGCAAACGCATTTCTCGCCACCAAAATTTCCTTTATCAACGAGATTGCAAATCTATGTGATAAAATCGGGTGCGATGTTCACGACGTAGCGCGTGGAATGGGAATGGACAAACGCATTGGCAGTAAATTTCTTCATCCCGGACCGGGATTTGGCGGCTCGTGTTTTCCCAAAGACACCCGCGCGCTTTCTACTGTCGCTAAACAATTCGGCACAGATTCAATGATTGTGGATACGGTTATCGAAGTCAATGAACGTCAACGGCGGGCGATGATTCCCAAAATTGAAAATCTCATCGGCGATTTTAAAGGCAAACAAATCAGTGTTTTAGGACTTTCATTCAAACCCGAAACCGATGATATGCGCGAGTCTCCAGCAATTGAAATTATAAAGGAAATGCAGGCACGCGGTGCAAAAATAAAAGCGTTTGACCCGGTGGCAATGGAAGAAGCTAAACACTGCTTGCCTGATATTGAATATGCCAAAGACGAATACGAGGCAATCGAAGGCGCGGATGTTTTGGTGTTCCTGACCGAATGGAATCAATTTCGCGCACTCGATATGAAACGGGTCAAGAATCTATTAAAATCCCCAAAAATTGCCGACCTTCGCAATATCTACGAACCGGAGGATATGCGTGAGATGGGTTTTGAATATGTCGGCGTTGGACGATAATTGTTTGTGCTGAGTGGTGAGTAATAAATTTTCACCATTTACCACTTAAAAATCTATGTCATTAACTTCAAAAGTTTTAGTAACCGGCGGAGCGGGTTTTATCGGCTCAAACTTGGCGGATGAACTTGTCCGTCAAGGTGCAAAGGTTACGATACTTGATAATCTCATTACCGGCTTTCGGGAAAATCTGGAAGAAATCCAAGGCGATTTTAAGTTTATTGAAGGTGATTTGAATGATGATGACACCTTAACAAAATCTCTGGATGGCATTGAGATTGTTTTTCACCAAGCCGCGCTTCCTTCGGTTCCGCGTTCGGTTGAAAATCCCGTCGAAACTCATCAGGCTTGCGTCAACGGAACTTTTAATTTGCTTTTAAAATCAAAAGAAAACGGCGTGCGGCGAGTGATTTATGCCGCGTCGAGTTCGGCTTACGGCGACCAAAAAATATTACCGAAAGTTGAAACAATGCTCCCAGAACCGCTTTCGCCATATGCGGCGGCAAAATTGATGGGCGAGTATTACGCTCAAGTCTTTTCCCGCGTTTATGGTTTGGAAACGATTTGTCTGCGATATTTTAATGTATTCGGACCGCGCCAAAATCCTTCTTCAATGTATTCAGGTGTAATTTCCCGTTTTATTGACGCGCTGCTGAGCGACAAAACTCCGGTTATATTTGGCGACGGCGAACAATCACGCGATTTTACATTTGTCGCCAACGTAGCGGATGCTAATATCAAAGCCGCGCAAACCTCTAAAGGCATCGGTGAAATTATCAACGCCGCCAACGGTGAACGCATTTCATTAAACGAACTGCTTGAAGTTTTAAAAAAAATCACCGGCAAAGAAGATGTCAAAGCCGATTATCAGCCTGACAGAAAAGGCGATGTAAAACATTCGCAAGCCGATAATACAAGAGCAAAAAAATGGCTCGGATATGAAAAACTCGTTGGATTAGATGAAGGTTTGCGTCAAACAATTGATTGGTGGAAAATGAGTCGTTTTGCGAAATAAATTACACGAAAACAAAAAAGGTTGGTTCGGTATAATTGAAAAATAGTGAATAGTTTCCCGTTCATCGGCGCAAGCTGTTAACTTTTACTTTCAACTATTCACTATTTTTCAGTAAAAAATTTAACCAACCTTTTTATTTCTGTATTAGTAGGTTGCATTTGCGGCTGAAACTACTTTCTCCGCCGCGTCGCGCATTCCGTCGGCTGAAATGATATTGACATCTGAATCGTGCAGCACTTTTTTGCCTTCCTTGACATTCGTGCCAGCGAGCCGCGCCACAATCGGAATCCCAACTCCGAGATTTTTCGCCGCTTCAACCACGCCGCGTGCCACCATATCGCACCGCACAATACCGCCGAATATATTTATTAAAACGGCTTTGACGTTTTGGTCAGCCAATAAAATGCGAAAAGCATCTTCGACTCTTTCCTGCGACGCGCCGCCGCCGACATCTAAAAAGTTTGCCGGTTCGCCGCCCGCAAGTTTGATAATGTCCATTGTCGCCATCGCCAATCCCGCGCCGTTGACCATACAACCGATGTCGCCGTCGAGTTTAACGTAGCTCAAATCAGACTTTGAGGCTTCGATTTCGAGCGGTTCTTCTTCATTCAAATCACGTAGTTCGGCGTAATCTTTATGGCGAAACATCGCGTTATCGTCAAAGTTCACTTTCGCGTCAAGGGCAATTAAGCGATTATCTTTTGTCAGCAAAAACGGATTTATTTCAATGATAGTCGCGTCCATTTTTTCAAACGCATCATAAAGCGACAGCATAAATTTTGCGGCTTGATTAACAAGTTCGCTTGAAATGCCTAAGCCGAAAGCGAGTTTCCGCGCTTGAAACGGACGAAAGCCGACTGACGGGTCAATGGTTTCTTTCAATATCAATTCCGGCGTTTCTGCCGCAACCTTTTCAATGTCCATTCCGCCCGCCGATGAAGCCATAAAAACATTTCTGCCCGAAACGCGGTCAAGTGTAATGCCGAGATAAAATTCCTTGTCAATCGGCAAACCTTCTTCAATCAGCAAAGTTTTAACTTCGCGTCCTTCCGCTCCGGTTTGATGCGTAACAAGCCGCATTCCAAGCATCTCTTCGGCGATTTTTCTGGCTTCTTCGGGCGATTTGGCAAGTTTTACGCCGCCGCCTTTGCCGCGCCCGCCCGCGTGAATCTGCGCTTTGACGACCGTCAAATCAGTTCCCAAATCTTTTGCCGCTTGTTCGGCTTCTTCCGGCGTTTTAGC
>JACCYR010000016.1 GCA_013696385.1 Acidobacteriota bacterium | reverse complement strand
GCATCGTGATAAAACGAGGAACCGGGAACAACCGCCACGCCAATTTCCTGAATTAAAAACCGCGTAAATTCGATGTCGTTTTTAAAGCCAAAATCCGAAATGTCGGTCATTACATAATACGCGCCTTCGGGCGCATCGCATTTGAAACCTGCTTTTTGCAGAACCGGCACAATAAAATCACGCTTTCGTTGATATTCTTTTTGCAGTTCGTCATAATAACTTGCGGGCAGACTCAAAGCATACGCGCCCGCATGCTGCAGCGGATTTGCCGCGCCAACGGTTAAAAAGTCGTGAACTTTGCGAATCGCATTGGTGATTTCCGCAGGCGCAATGCAGTAACCGACGCGCCAACCCGTTACCGAATAAGTTTTGGAAAGCGAATTGATGACAATTGTCCGCTCGCGCATTCCGTCAAGTTGCGCCATCGAAATATGTTTTTTAGTAGTAGTTAATTGTTCTATGTTAGAATCATTTTCCATTTTCCATTTTCCATTTTCCATTTCATCGTAAATGATGTGTTCATAAATCTCGTCGGTAAAACAAAGCGCGTCAAATTCCTTGCACAAATCCGCGATAAATTCCATCTCTTCCATCGAAAAAACTTTTCCGGTCGGATTGTTCGGATTACATAAAATTATCGCTTTCGTTTTTTCATTAAACGCGGTGCGAAGTTCGTCTTTTTCAAAATCCCAGCCGTTTTCCGTGTTTCGCAAAGCAACGTGGCGCGGTTTCGCATCCGACAAAATCGCGTCGGGCGCGTAATTTTCATAGAACGGCTCAAAAATAATAACTTCTTCGCCTGCGTTAACGCATCCCAACATTCCCGCAATCATCCCTTCGGTTGAACCGCACGTAACGGTAATTTCGGTTTCGGGATTAACATCTAAACCCAAAAACCATTTTGTTTTTTTAGCAATCGCATCACGAAAACTTTTCGCGCCCCAAGTTATCGCATATTGATTGTGGTCGTCGGCAATCGCCTGCATTGCTTTTTGCTTGATGTCTTCGGGCGCGGGAAAATCGGGAAAACCTTGTCCGAGATTGACCGCATTATATTTCGCCGCTTCACGCGACATCTCGCGGATAACGGATTCGGTAAAACTCGCGGCTTTTTTGGAGATTCGATTTTTAACTGATTTAGTTTGCATCAATTTTGGTTTTCGGGCAGAAAGGTTTCGTCCAAAATTTGCCCGATGGAAAACGGACATTTGGCAGGAAAGTTTTGTTTTTCGATGCCCGTTTCAATCTCGGCGGCAAGTTTCGCTTTTTCGTAGGCGATAACAATTCTGTCAGAAATTTCGTTTTTCAAACTCGGACTGTCTTCGAGCAATTCTTGAATGTCAATGCGTTGGACGGCAATCGTATTACGCCAACTCGTTGAGCGTTTAACCGTTTGATATTGCCATTTGAGCAAGTGCATTAACAAAAGGGTCAAACGATTGGAAAGTTCGCGTTTCTCACTTTTCCCCATAGATTCCAACTCTTCGGCGATATTCTCCGCGTCAATTTCTGAAAATTTCTTTTCCCGAATTAACTGCGCGTTCGTCTGAAGCCAGCCGTAATAGTCTTTTTGATATAAAACTTCGTTCATATTCCAAATTATACTCTCTTTTTGTAACACAGCCAAAATTTTTAATATTTGTCTCATTTTTCCTTTTCGGAAAATTATTCTAAAATCTAAATAAATCTAAAATCTAAAATCTAAAATCTAAAATCCGAAATCCAAAGATGCACATCACGAAAATCGAACTCGAAGACATAAAATCTCACGCTGAAGCGACATTTGAATTTCAGCGCGGAACAACGGCGATTACGGGCGAAAACGGCGCGGGCAAAACGACTTTGATTGAAGCCGTGGCGTGGACTTTGTTTGACCTGCTCGATTACAAAAGGGAAGATTTCGTCAGGCGCGGCGCGAAAAAAGGAATTGTTAAAGTAACTTTTGAAAGTGGTTTAGACGGGCGCGAATATCTCGTTCACCGCGATACGGGAACGAGTTATTATGTTTATGACCCGCAATTGAAGATGCGTATTGCCGAGAAAAAGGAAGAAGTTGCGCGGTTTTTGTGGGCGCATCTCGGCGTTGAAGCCGGAACGGATTTGGAAACACTTTTCCGCCGCGCCATCGGTGTTCCGCAGGGAACTTTTACCGCGATTTTTCTCGAAACTCCGGCGGAACGCAAAAAGGCTTTCGA
>JACCYR010000011.1 GCA_013696385.1 Acidobacteriota bacterium | reverse complement strand
TTGACCAATCCGATTCGCGGCAAAGACGTGATTGTCTGCGAAGATATTGTTGACACGGGTTTGACATTGTTTCGTTTGACGGAAATTTTAGGTTCGCGCGGCGCAAATTCCATCAAAATTGCCACGCTTCTCGATAAACCTGAACCGCGCATCAAAAAGGAATTGAAAATTGATTACTGCGGTTTCCAGATTCCGAATAAGTTTGTTGTCGGTTACGGTTTGGACGCAGCGGGACGTTATCGAAATCTGCCGTTTATCGCGGCGGTGAAAAATCCTGATATGATTTAACCCAAGCCAGCTATGAATTTTTACCGCAGAGAACGCAAAAGGCGCAGAGTTTTTTGATAAATTCAATCTGATTTTGGTTAAAAAGTTGCGGTTAAAAATTATGTTTATTATAAAATCAGCGATTTTGCTTTTTCTTCTCTGCCTACTTTGCGTCCTCTGCGCTTATTATTTTTATGTCAACTGATAATTTGGATTATTTAGTATTATCTCCAAGTTCCTTCTTGACATAAACCCTAAAAAACCGCTAACTTACAATCAAAACTTGTGAACAAGGAAAAAATAGAAATCAATTTACCGAGCCGGCTTGAGTCAATAGATAAGGCGGTTGTTGAAGCAACTGATTTTGCTTCACGCGCCGGATTTTCCGAAGAAGCACTTTACGCCGTTGATATGGCGATGCGCGAATCTGTCGCCAACGCCGTCAAACATGGCAACAAACTCGACGAAACAAAACAGGTCGAGATTACGTTAAAAAACTCAAGCGAAGGTTTGGAAATTATCATTAGAGATTTCGGCGCGGGCTTTGCGGTCGAAGAAGTTCCCGACCCGACTAATCCTGAAAATCTGATGAGAGCCGACGGACGCGGCATTTTGTTTATGAAAACTTTTATGGACGAGGTTGAATGGTCTAATCACGCAAGAGGCGGTATGATTGTAAAAATGCTGAAAAAGCGATAAAAATTTTGTGTAACTTGGACTTTTCGCACGATTATAGTCTAAAATCTGCAATCAAAACTTAATTAAAATAAAACTAAGGAGATAAAAATGGCTGAACTTAATATTTCGGAACGACAGGCGGGCGATGTAACAATTCTTGATATGGACGGCAAAGTAACAATTGGTGAAGGAAGCATCGCGCTTCGCACCACGATTCGCCGTCTGCTGGGCGAAGGCAAAAAGAAAATTCTTTTGAATTTGGGCAGTGTCGGCTACATTGATTCGAGCGGCATCGGCGAACTTGTTTCGAGTTTTACCGCCGTCAACAAAGAAAACGGAACGCTCAAACTCTTAAATCTGACGCAGAAAATTCAAGACCTGTTGGCAATCACCAAACTTTTAACTGTTTTCGACGTTTTTGACAGCGAAAGCGATGCGCTGAGCAGTTTTGAATAAAGCGAAATTTCTGTTCTTAAAATCAAAGGATAAAGGATAACTAGCGGTAAAATCCTTTGTCCTTTTTATTTTCGTAAAGACATCCGCAGCCGAAAAAAAAGCATCTTTAATAGAGTAAAGACGCAAAATAGACATAGATATTTCCAATCTGATTCCCCTTTGTCTTTGTTCATCTTGCGTCTTTCGCCACTTCAATTTTTAATCACAAACCGAGATGAAAAAAGTTTTATTTCTTGCCCTAATTTTAATTTTCTCCCTGGATGTTTCTGCTCAAAATGCAGGTTTTGATTTAGCCGGTTACGGTGTCAGCATTGAACCAGACAAACGCTTGATAGTTATGTTGGCATCGCTCGAAGCTGCGGGACTCAAAACGCCTTTGACGGAAAAGGGCGCGGATTTTCGCCAAAAGTTACAAGCCGATTTGAAGGATTTAAATCCCGAATTGCGGCAAAAACTGAAAACTTTTATTGACCAGTATAAACGTCGGCACGCGGGCGCAAGTCAGGCGGAAATAATCGCGCCGTTTATTTCGATGGCTTATGCGTTGTCGCCCGCGCCGGATTTGGCTGAACCGTCGCGCACCGCCGATCTGCCCGGCGATTTGCTCGAAGTGCTTGATTATTCGCCGCTTGTCCGTGAGTTTTACCGCCATTCCGCCTTGAATACAAAACTTGACGACTATCTAAAAATTTATCAGGCGGCGGGCAATGAGATGCGAAAATCCGCCGTCCAGATGGTCGGTCAACTGCTCGATTATCTTCATACAAAACCACAGCTTACATACTTTGACCGCATCAAAACCGAATCGAAAAACGCGAAAGGCAAAAAGACTTTGCAGAAAACCGAAGTCCGCGAGCGAACGCGCCGATTTTTTATCGTGCCGGAAATGCTGGCTTCCAAAGGCACAATCAATTTTATCAACGCGGGCGACGATTATTTTGCGATTGTTCCGCCCGACACCGATTTGGCTTCGTCGGAAGTGCGCCGCGCTTATCTGCAATTTGTCTTCGACCCGTTAGTTTTGAAAAACGCAAAAGACATTTCCACTTTTAGCGCGGGTATTAGAGCATTGCTTGATGAACGCCGGAAGGAAAATCCGAACATCTCGCCCGACATTTATCTGACGGTTTTGCGCTCACTCGTGGCAGCGGCTGACGGGCGGCAGATTGAATTTGAAAAAACGCGGATTGCTACGGCGCAGGCGCGGCAGAAAATTGACCAAATGAAAACGGTTGACGAGAAAAGGGCAGTTTCCGCCGAACTCGATGCGTTCAAAAAATTGCTGGCGGACGAAACCGCTCTGTCGCTTTCCGAAGCGTATGAAAAAGGCGCGGTTCTGGCGTTTTATTTCGCCGACCAATTGAAAGGCGCGGAAGATTCCGGTTTTGATATTGCAAGTTCTCTGCGCGATATAATTCTTTCATTAGACACGACTAAAGAGAAAAATCGTTTGACGCAGTTTGCCGAAGCGCGAGAACGTGCGTTGGCGGCGCGGGCAGAACGCCGGAAAAATGTCGGCAGTGAGCAAATCGTGATTGAAAATCCGGCAACCAAAAAACTGCTTGAAATTGACAAGGTTATCCAAGCGAAAAATTATGCCGCTGCCGAAACCCAGTTAAAACAACTTTTGCAGGCATATCCGGGCGATTCGTCGCGTATTTATTACGCGCTTGGTCGGACGGCGAGTCTTTCCGCCGAAGGAATCAGCGAGCCGGAAGCCCGCAAAAATCGGCTTCTCCAAGCAAAGGGTTTTTATGAAAACGTGATTCGTTCCGCAACGCCTGATACTGATAAAGTCTTGCTTTCATTGTCTTATGTAGCCATGGCGCGAATTTATGAATTTTTTGGCGATACGGCTTATGCCATTAAAATTTATGAAGCCGCTATCAAAATCGGCGATGCGGCGAGTCAATCTTATAAAGAAGCGACCGCCGCGCGGGAAAGATTGATGAAAGAGCAGTAATCCGGCAGCATTTATCAGCTCAATTTATTAAAATAAACATAAGCGCAAAAATTCCTGCCACCAAAGGAAGAAGCCCAAAAATTAAAATCCAAACAGCTTCACTTTTAAATGTAAATTTGAAGAGTTTCATATTTAACCCATAAATTACCAAAATAAAAAAGTTAAGTTTGGTTTAACCGAAAAATAGTGAATAGTGGATAGTTAAAAGTGAATAGTTTTTCCTTCGTTCACGCCAACCTGTTCACTGTTCACTTTTAACTATTTACTATTTTTCAGTAAAAAAATTTAACTCACCAACCTTTTTTGTTTCCGTATTACTCTCTCATCCGCGCCAACTATTCACTCTTCACTCTTTTTCAGTAAAAATCTTTAACTAAATCTGCTCTAACTTTTAGGTAAACTACTTAGTGCAGACGAGCCATTCGCGTGCGCTCATCTGATTGTCTTTCACGCAAAACACGCATCATTTGTTCAAAAACTTCCCGCAAATTAAGTTCGCTGGTGTCAATTACGACCGCATCTTCGGCAATCATCAAAGGCGAATCTGCACGTGAAATGTCGCGCTCGTCGCGCAAATTTATTTCCGCTAAAGTTTGCTCATATGTTGTGGCGCGTCCTTTATCCAAATCTTCTTCAAAGCGTCGCCGCGCCCGCGCTTCGGGCTTTGCCGTCAGGAAAAATTTTGCGTCCGCGTTTGGAAAAATGACTGTGCCGATGTCGCGCCCGTCGAGAACGCAGCCTTCAGGCGCATTTTCACCGAGATTTCTCTGATGTTCGACAAGAACTTTCCGCACTTCGGGAATTGTCGAAACAATCGAAGCTATTTGTCCAACTTCGTTGGTCCGAATTTCTGTCGAAACATCGCGCCCATTTAATAAAACTTGCAAAGAATCAGGTTCTCCAATTAACTCAATTTCCGCATTTTCGGCAATTTCGATAATTTCTTCTTCATCTTCGATGCTTGTTCCACTTTCCAAAACAGCCAATCCGACACCACGATACATCGCGCCCGTGTCGAGATAAAGCAGATTTAGTCTTTTGGCTAACATCTTGCCGAGCGTGGATTTGCCCGCGCCCGAAGGTCCGTCAATGGCGATTATCATTAGTAATCAGTTGTCAGTAGTCAGCATATTTGACTTTAGCTACTGAACGAGTTTCGTATTTCATTTGATAATTACTCGCATTGCTTTGAGCGTTGTTTCAATATCTTTGCGCGAAACGTCGTAATGCGTAACCATCCGAATCGAATTGCCGAAAGACGAAGCTAAAATATCGTATTCTTTTAACTTCGCACAAATTTCGCTGGCGGAAATGTCTGCGTTTGAAACATCAAAAATCACGATATTTGTCGCCACTTTTTCTGCGTCAATTGAAACGCCTTTCAGATTTGCCGCGCCTTTCGCCAGAAGTTTCGCGTTTTCATTATCTAAATGCAAAACCTTTGGAGTTTCTTCGAGCGCAATCAAACCTGCCGCCGCTAAAACCCCGACTTGACGCATTCCGCCGCCGAGCCGTTTGCGCCAGACACGCGCTTCTTCGATAAAATCTTTTTTGCCCAAAAGCATCGAGCCAACCGGCGCACCTAAACCTTTCGATAAACAAAACTGCACCGAATCAACATTTTTTGAAAGTTCGGCAACTGATTCATTCAACGCCGCCGCAGCATTAAAAATCCGCGCGCCGTCAAGGTGTATGGGAATTCCAAGTTTGTGCGCCGCGTCGCAAATTTCCGCGCAGTGTTCGGCAGTCATCACGCTTCCGCCCGCCAGATTATGCGAATTTTCCAGACAAATCAAACCCGTCGGACAAGCATAATACGGTTGATTAATATGCAAAGCCGATTCAATTTCTTTCCACGTTAAAATTCCGCTTCCCGTTTGGCTTTTCACCGGACGAATCAAAACGCCCGCAACAACGGCAGGCGTTCCCATTTCGTAATTGAAAATGTGTCCGCGTTCTTCGATAATGACTTCATCGCCAGCTTTGGTGTGGAGTTTGACGGCGATTTGATTGCCCATCGAACCTGTCGGCACAAACAGCGCAGCTTCTTTGCCGAAAATCTCGGCGGCTCGCCCCTGCAAAAGATAAACCGTCGGGTCTTCGCCGTAGACATCGTCGCCGACTTCGGCTTCCGCCATCGCACGTCGCATCGCGGGCGTTGGTTTTGTAACTGTGTCGCTTCTTAAATCTATCATTTTTATGCGGTTTGAAGTGTCAAATAATCGCCGCTTTTAATTATTGGCATTAAATCAACGCCCGCGATTATATTTATAAATCCAACATTATCCTTTTGAAATTCCGCGCTTGATAATGCAATATCTCTAAAGCATAATCATGCTTTCGTCTCCGGCAATGTTGCGAACTTTCATTCGTAAAGGTTTCTTTTTCGAGAAAATTCTGCCGTTCCAAAATTCTTTTGTCTTTTTGCCATTTTGTTTCCGTTTCGGACGGATAATAATACTTCGGCTTTGGAATTGATTGTAATTTTTCAACCAATAACATTTGCGCGTCTTGCCGGATAACTTCGCTTCGCGTCTTCAACTCGCGCCGCGTGTGAAAGGCAAGCCGAATTTGTTTGCTTATTTCGGCAAGTTCGTAAAAATCATTAAAAAACCTATTGCGCTTTTCGGTAAAAGTAATCTTTTCAAAAATCGTTTTCAATTTAGTTTCAAACTCTCTTAATTCAGGCAAAGAAATTAAACCGAAACCTTCTTTGCTAATTTGAAAAATCCAACGGTCAAAATTTGCGTATTCACCTTTTTCCTTGTCTAAAATATTCGAGTTATATTGTCGGCAGTTCCCAAGTTCCTTTGCGTGATAATTGCTTGATTGAGAAATGAATCCGTATCTATCGCGCCGATCTGCTCTTTCGGATTTGCTTCGCCGTCTATCGTTAAAGTTTCGTATTCAATCTTCAATTGATAAAACTCAATGGCGGGAAGTTTAAGATGTTCAAGCCGTGAAAAGCGTTCAATCTTTTCCGCTTCGACCGTTTTTCCGATGCTGTTAATTTCGCTGATGCTCGTCTTTTGCTTTTCGGCTAATTGTCTATTGAGCGTTTCGGCGTTGTCTTTGCTCAACCAAACCAAAGCGGTTTCGTTTCGGTCTTTCTCGACTTGGCGCAAACAGCGGCAGCTTGTCTGCAAAACCATATTTTTCGGGCAATCGCCGCTTTGTGACAAAATAACGCCCGTCAAACTCCGGCAATCCCAACCTTCTTTTCCAATTTGAGATAAAAGGATAATTTCTTTTCTTGAATATGGCGTATCAAGTAAATTGAACTCATTTTCAGACTCTTTTGTTTTAGGATATTTTTTATTTCCCGAATAATACTTCAAGATTTTTTCCTTTGGAATGCCTACTTCATCAGTCAAGAATGGAAAAATTTCTTCTTCTAATCGCTCAATAGTTGAGCCGCAGTAAATCGCAAGTTTGGCGTTTGTGCCGTCGGCGTAAATTTTATTCGAGTATTGCTTTTGAAAATCTTCTACGCCTTTTTTAATAATTTGAAGTGAAGAAAGTCCGCGTTGTTCGGCTTTGATTTGCGGCTTTTTCAAAAAGGTTTTTATTCCTTCGGTAAGCGGAAAATAATAAACCGTATTCGTGATTTGTTCCGATTCAAAACCGACTTTTTCGCCGAAAGAAATTTTCTCTTTCTTTTCCAAATAAGGCGTTCCCGAAAAACCTAAAACGCTATTGACGTTTCCGCGTTCGTTCCAACGATTGACAACTTGACGCAGTTTTATTTCGTCTTCGGCGGAAATTGCTGAGGTTGAATCTTTCGTTTTTGATGGAACGTGATGCACTTCGTCAATCAGAATCTGCAAGTTTGAGATTTTACCGATAAAATTTCTGAGTTCGTTTGCCTGCGCGTCTTTTTCATCTTCGGTCTTTTCGATTAGCTCTTGCTGTTTGGAAAGTTCTAAGCGGTCTAAAATAACCTTTTCGGCATTTACAACCATTATTAAGCCCGCGAGTGTGTCAAAAGGCTGATGCCGTGCGATTTTCTGCACATTCGGATTCTTGGCTTTGTTGCTTTTCTTTGCGGATTTTGATTCGTCTAAAACTTCAAACTTGATAAGACGTTTCAGATTGCTTGCCGTCGGCTCTGGAATAACCCAACTTGGTTCAAATCTTTCGATTGTTTTCAAACTTGGAATAATCGAAGACTTCAAACCCGAAGGAATTAAAACAAGAAAGTTATGAGCAAACAGTTTATTGTCAGGCTCGGTTTGAGCAAAATACAAATCCAAATACATAAAAGCCGCCATCAGAAAAGTTTTGCCCGTGCCCATCGGCAAACTGAAAAGGTAATCAGCATAACTCACGCTATAAAAAATTTTCTTGGCGACCGTTTCAAAATCTATTATTGACATATTTTCGGCAATCACTTTTTCGTTTGGAGAAAGAGTTGTCGAAGCGTTACCGCTTTGCTGGCGCACAAACTCAAAAATGGAACGTGCCGAAACTGAATTTTCAAATATATCTCTTTCTTCAACTGATAATTTAAGTTTGGATAAATCTTCCTTCTGCGTGAAAAAACCTTCACTCAAAAGTTGCCAAAGCGGTTTATTCTGTCCGGCAATCTTCAAGAAAAGATAAACTTCAATGGCTTCGATTTGCGGCTCGCGTAATTGTCCTACTTTTTGGATGTATTCAATAACAGGTTTTACTTTGCATTCCGGCGAATCAAACCAAAATTTAGCTTTTCTTTGAATAGTTTCATTAAACATAAAGGCAATTGGAGAAAAAGGCTTTTTTCCTGACCACAGTATCCTGTTTCAAAATAAATCTCTCTTTCAAAGTAAGATGGACGATTATTACATCTTTCACATTTACAATCATTTTTTTCTGCAACAAATCGTCATTTTCTTTCTTTTTCTTCATCTTCCGCTATTTGAATTTCTTTCGTTTGCTCCATAATTACCTCTTACCAAATAGAAAAAGACGGTTTAATTAACCGTCTAAATTATTGAAAAATAATGGTGGCTTGGGACAGAATTGAACTGCCGACACGCGGATTTTCAGGCTTGAATTACCGTTGATTTGCGTTCTTTCAGTTTCGGTTAAGTTATGTTTTATCAATTAGTTATTTAATTTGCGTTTGTTTCGGTTTAATCAATTTTTTCTTGTTTCAGATGCCTTTGACACACCAACGACACACCAAATTTTAATAGATGATTTCGCTTTTTTCTTTGGCATATTCAGCATTTACCATTTTTCACTTTATAATAGTTTTATTAAGTTTCGCTTGTTTTGGAATACTTGGCACTCAATTGGCACTCAAAAATTTATCAACGAATGAGTTGTTTTAGGGAGGAACCGAACCGTAAAATTCTACTTTT
>JACCYR010000004.1 GCA_013696385.1 Acidobacteriota bacterium | reverse complement strand
GCTTTACCTAAACACAAATAAAAGGAGAAAGAAGAATGCCAAAACCCAAAATAACCATTATTGTCAAAGGCGTCGTTCTGTTTTACCACAAAAACGGCGCGGCAAAGTTTATTTTCCCGATTGATGCAGACTGTCATCAAATCAGTTTTAGTTACAAAAAGGGCGGCGAAAACGAATCACCCGTTGAACATTTGGCGCAAGCCGGACGAATAATTAATATTACCGCTCAAAATGCCAATTCAACTTCGGGCGTTGCCGACGGCATTGATAAATTTATTGATTTAACGGCTGATTATTCGCATAGCAACGGAATAAAGTTAAAAAATGATTGGAGAAATAATGCGGTTGAAATGACGATTGAAAATGCTCAACTGTCGCTCGGAAACCTGTCCGAGCGAAATTTTATACTTTTAGAAAATAACATAATAAAGAGAAAAGCGGATAAAATCGGCGACAGCATCAATGCTGAAATTGAATTGGAAGCAGACGGAAAAGTCTTTGTCGGATATAAAACCGAAAATCAGGACGTTACTATCCTTGAATCCGACGCGGGCAGTTCTTACACGCTGACATTTGATAACGACTGCGAAATGCTGCCGCCGACGGCGCGAAATGATTTTGAAATGTTTTACGATTTAATTGAAGACGTAGAGGATTCGAATCGGCAATTTAAACTCGTCGGACTTAAACCGACAAGTCAATATATTGATGCGGCGGCAAACGACGCGGTTGACGAAACGGTTTTCATCGAACCGTTTAATGAAAACGCGGAAGGCGATTTTCCCTGCAAACCTTCGTGGATTAGCAATCCTTCTGATTCGTCATTTTCGTAGATTTGGCGGAAATAATATCGATTCAAAAAATTCTCCGCGTATCTCTGTGACTTCTCGATGGACTCGGTAGTAAAAGATTTGATAAAGACATTCACCACCGAGTTCACCAAAGAAGGCACAGAGAAGTCAGAGAAAGAAAACACCGAACCAAAAATTTAAGTTTGGATTTTGTAGCAGCAACGGGGAAAATCTGTTAAAAATGAGTTTATGAAGTTTGGTTTGATTGCCGGAAACGGCAGATTTCCTTTTCTCGTCGTTGAAGGCGCAAAGAAACAAGGCGCGAGTCTGGCGGTTGTCGCCATTCGCGAAGAAACCGATAAACTTATTGAAGAGGTTGCCGACAAAGTTATCTGGATTGGTATCGGACAACTCGGCAAGATGATTTCATTTTTTAAAAAAGAAGGCGTAACACGCGCGATAATGGCGGGACAAGTCAAGCACGTTCAGATATTTTCGGGTGCGTTGCCGGATTTGAGAATGATACGGATGCTTTGGAATCTGCCGCAGAGAAACACCGACGCGCTTATTGGCGGCGTTGCCGGTGAGATGGCAGGCGAAGGCATTGAACTGATTGATTCGACATATTTTATTCAAGACCAATTAGCGCAGGAAGGCGTTTTATCAAAGCGCAAACCCGACGCACTCGAACAAGAAAACATTGAATATGGTTTGAAAGTGGCGAATGAAATTGCGCGGCTCGATTTGGGACAAACTATTGTTGTTCGCGCCAAAGCGTGCGTGGCGATTGAGGCAATGGAAGGAACGGATGCGGTAATCAAACGCGCCGGAGAGCTTGCCAAAGGAAAACTGACAGTCGTAAAAGTTGCTAAACCGAATCAGGATATGCGTTTCGATGTGCCGGTCGTCGGCGTTCCGACCATTCAAACAATGATTCAAGCGGGCGCAACCTGTCTTTGTCTGACTGCCGGAAAAACTCTCATTTTTGACCGCGAAGAAATGCTCAAACTCGCCAACGATAAAAAAATTGCGGTTGTTGCCGCCAAGCGCGAAACAAATCTCGACTGACCCGCGTAAAAAACAAACAACATTAACCTGTTAAAAGGCTTCAAAGATATAGAAAAATTAAATTTTTAAATTTGAAGTTTAATTTTGCACCGAACTTCATTAGATTTCCCAATCTTCAAAGAAAAAATGAGAAAAATTTCAGTTATGAAAAATTTACTAGCGTTAATTTTAACTTTTACGTTTATCTTTCCGTCTCTGACGGCGGCGCAAACGGCGACCAAAGCAAAATCGCCCGCGCTCAAAGCGACGGAAACAATTACGGCGGCGCAGCTTAAGGATTATCTTTATTTTGTTGCATCGGACGAGATGGAAGGGCGCGACAC
>JACCYR010000001.1 GCA_013696385.1 Acidobacteriota bacterium | reverse complement strand
CACATTCCGTTAAAGTTATGCCGTCAGAACGCATATTACCCAATATATTTGAAATTCGGCTTTGATAAACCGAATGATTTATTTTTACAGGATTCATAACAACTTGTCCGTATTCATTGAGTTCAATCTTAAACGGCAAATCTTGCAAACTCGGATGTGCGACAACTTCAGCCCAATTCATATTTTTACCTCCATCAAAAATGTGAACGGCAAACGGCGGAAAACAATTCACAATTTACCATTAAAATTAAACGTCCAAATTCTTCACGTCCAGCGCATTGTCCTCAATAAACTTTCGGCGCGGTTCAACTTGGTCGCCCATCAAAATCGTGAAAATCTCGTCGGTTTCAATCGCGTCTTCAATGCGGACTTGCAAAAGCGTCCGACCTACGGGATTCATCGTTGTTTCCCAGAGTTGTTCAGGGTTCATCTCACCCAAACCTTTGTAACGCTGAATCGAAAGATCTTTTTTCGCTAACGCGAGAACATTTTCAAGC
The DNA here is from genome assembly GCA_013696385.1 of Acidobacteriota bacterium. Lineage (GTDB taxonomy): Bacteria > Acidobacteriota > Blastocatellia > Pyrinomonadales > Pyrinomonadaceae. The sequence continues at coordinate 5,593 of JACCYR010000001.1, read as the reverse complement.
AAATCCTTCCGTGAAGCGATTTCTTCCGATTTGCCGTTTTCGCCTAGGATAAAAGGCGCGGGAAATTCGGCTTCCAACTTTCCTTTGAGTTCGATGGCTTTTTGAAATTCAACATAACTTGCCATATTCCAATCAAAAAGGAGCGTCTGCCCGTTGGAAAATGTAATTTCGATTTCTGCAAGTCCGTGTTCCTCGTCTGTCATCAGTTCGGTTTTGTAACCGGCTTCGGCAATTTTGCCTTCAAGGTTGGCTATCAATTCTTCCTGCTCAAAAACCTGCCGCAATTTCATTTTTTGATTCGTCAAAATACCGTCTTTTCCAGCAAATGCTTCGAGAATAACATTCAAAAGCCGTTCATCGTTATTCATTCGTCGGGCAAAGCGGTCAAAGTAACGCCCGTATTCCGTAACTTGTTCTAGTAGTTTCGAGAGTTCGCGCCCTTCATAAACCTTACCATTGGCAACGGATTTAAGTTCGATGTCGTTGGTTGCTTGCTTCATCATATAGCGCAGCATCGAAGTTTCGTCTTTAATATATTCTTCACGTTTTCCGCGTTTGACTTTGAAAAGCGGCGGTTGCGCGATATAAATATATCCGTTTTCAACAAGTTCGGGCATTTGCCGGTAAAAGAACGTCAAAAGCAAGGTTCTGATGTGACTTCCATCTACATCAGCATCCGTCATTATTACTAATTTGTGATAGCGAAGTTTTGCCAAATCAAAATCTTCTTTGCCGATTCCCGTTCCAAGCGCGGTAATCAAAGCCTTGATTTCGCCGTGTCCGAGCATTTTGTCAAAACGCGCCTTTTCGACGTTCAAAATTTTACCTTTTAACGGCAAAACCGCTTGATTTTTTCTATCGCGCCCTTGTTTTGCCGAGCCGCCCGCGGAATCTCCTTCGACCAGATAAAGTTCCGAAAGCGCGGGATCTTTTTCCTGACAATCGGCGAGCTTTCCGGGCAAAGTTGACGAACCAAGCGCACTTTTTCGCACGATTTCTCGTGCTTTTCGCGCCGCTTCACGCGCCCGCGCCGCGTCTATCGCTTTACCAACGATTTTCCTTGCTATCACCGGATTTTGTTCAAAAAATTCGCCGAGATGTTCATTCAAAAACGATTCAACTGCGCCTTTGACATCCGAATTAAGTTTGCCTTTCGTTTGACCTTCAAACTGCGGTTGTGGCAATTTGACGCTAATGACGGCAACTAAACCTTCGCGCACGTCGTCGCCGGAAAGCGAAGTTTTGAAATCTTTCGCCAAACCCGAACTTTGCGCGTAAGCGTTGATTGTCCGCGTAATCGCGCCGCGAAAACCCGAAAGGTGCGTTCCGCCGTCAACCGTGTTGATGTTGTTGGCAAAACTAAAAACCTTCTCGTCATAGCTGTCGTTGTATTGCATCGCTACTTCAATCGAAAGAGTGTCGTTGATTTGTTCGACATAAACCGGCGTGTCGTGCAGCGGACTTTTATTTTTGTTCAAATGCTTAACAAATTCAGCGATTCCGCCTTTGTAATAAAATTCATGCGATTTTTCCGGTTCTTCGCGCTCGTCTTTGATAAAGATGCGAATACCTTTGTTCAAAAATGCTTTTTCCCGAAGTCGCTCGGAAAGTTTTTCAAAGCTGTAAATTTCCGTGTCAAAAATAGTTCCGTCCGGCTTAAACGTGATTTTCGTGCCGCGTTTATCGGTTTTCCCTGTTTGCTTGAGCGGCGCAACCGGAATTCCGGCTCGATATTCCTGCTCGTGAGTTTTGCCGTCGCGCCAGATTTCAAGTTGCAGCCGTTCGCTCAGAAAGTTGACGCAAGACACGCCAACGCCGTGCAGTCCGCCCGAAACTTTATACGAATTTGTGTCAAACTTTCCGCCCGCGTGCAAAATCGTCATGACGACCTCCGCCGCCGAACGTCCTTCTTCTTTGTGTATGCCGGTTGGAATTCCGCGCCCGTTATCAACTACGGTAACCGAATTATCCATATGGATTGCCACATTAATTGTGTCGCAATAACCCGCGAGTGCTTCGTCAACCGAATTATCCACGACCTCATAAACAAGGTGATGCAGACCAATGTCGCCCGTCGAACCGATATACATCGCCGGGCGTTTGCGAACCGCGTCGCGCCCTTCTAAAACTGTGATTGAATCTGCTCCGTATTCTGTTTTTGCTTTAGCCAATTTTGTTATCCTCTATTTAAAGTCTTAGTGTTAAAATCAACTTGGATTATAGCATTTTTTTGCAATTTAAGACAGCGCGGAAAGGCAATGAAAATCTTATTTTTAGAGCGTTTTTGCTTCGCCGTTTTCGATTGTGAAAATTTCCGCATTTCCGCGAAACTGCTCAACAAAACTTTCCTTTGAAGTTGTTACAAAAGTCTGCGTTTTGTCGCTCAGATATTCGAGCAGTTGCCCGATGCGCTTGTAATCGAGTTCGGCGTCAATATCGTCGAGCAAAAATAATGGATATTCCTGATGTTGCGAAAAATAAACCGACAAAGTGGCGAGTTGCAAAATCAGCAACGCGCTTCGCTGTTGACCGGACGAGCCGTATTTTCGCAAATCGCGCTCGTCAAACAAAATATTAAGGTCGTCGCGGTGCGTTCCAATCAAAGAATAACCTGAATGGAGTTCGGCTGGCACACGCAGTTTTAGGCGTTCTTCCAAAAGCGCCGCGTAATCCGACAAATCGCCTTTGCCTTCAAGCGATGAAATATAGCGAATCGTGATTTCCTCTTTGTCGAAAAGTTTTTTTTCAAGAACTTCCTGCAATCTTTCGACATAACGCAGACGCGCGCGGTGTATGCGCGTGGCATGGACGATGAGTTGTTCATTCCAAGGCTCAAGCAGTTCGGCGATCTTTTCGAGCGAAAATTCGTTGGTCTGCGCCGATTGCAGAAGCGAATTTTTCTGCCTAATAACGCGGTTGTAATCAGCTAAAGTCTGGACAAACGGCGGATAAATCGAAACAATTCCGCCATCAAGAAATTTCCGCCGCGCATCGGGCGTTCCGCGCACGATTTCGAGTTCGTCCGAATTGAAATTGACGGCGTGAAGCTGCCCCAAAAAGCGGGTTACGGTTTCTTTTTTATTATTTACGGATAAAATTTTCGTGTTGCCTTGCAGAGCGACTTGCAGAACGCGGTTAATATCTTCGCCTTGATGAACTCGTCCGCGCACAATCGCTAAATCTTCGTCAAATTTTATCGCTTCCTGAAGACGTGCGGTTTTGAATGATTTCGTTGTGGCAAGCAAATAAATCGCTTCCAGCCAATTGGTTTTGCCCTGCCCGTTTTCGCCGAAAATAATATTCAAGCCTTTTCCGCAAGCTATTTCGCCGTTTAAGTTGCGGAAATTTTCCGCCGAGAGCGTTTCAAGCAACATAGCCTTATTTTAACATAAATGCATAAAAAGTTTTTCCGTCAAATTTTACAAAATCGGCTGAAAGGCTGGTTTAAAAAACATACAGAACGATGTTTGGTTTTGATGCACGGTTTGACGGCTGCTTTGAAAAATTTAATAAAAACAAGCTGTTTGAAACGAAACTTTATGGCACGGCGATTGAAATAAATAACTTATACCGACAATGTCAAATGTCTTGATTAAAGAAAAAGCCATTCGATTAAACAACGCGGCTGATGTCGCCGACGAGATTCTATCGCTCGTCGGTGATGCGCGTTTTGTCTTGCTTGGCGAAGCCTCGCACGGCACGCACGAATTTTATAAATCTCGCGCCGAAATTACAAAACGCTTAATACAAGAGAAAGGATTTTCGGCAATTGCCGTCGAAGCGGATTTTCCCGATGCTTATCGCGTCAATCGTTATGTTCGCGGTTTCGGCAAAGATACGACGGCAAATGACGCGCTTTCCGATTTCCGGCGTTTTCCGCTTTGGATGTGGCGCAATAATGATGTTTTGGATTTTGTCGGCTGGCTCAGGGCGCACAACGAGAAATTAAATGCTATTTCCAAAGTCGGATTTTACGGCATTGATTTATACAGCCTTCACGCTTCGATGGAAGCCGTGCTTGATTATTTGGAAAAGGTTGACCTGCAAGCCGCCAAAAGAGCGCGTTACCGCTATTCGTGTTTTGACCATTTCGGCGAAGACGCGCAGCAGTATGGTTACGCGGCGAGTTATAATCTGACCAATTCCTGCGAGACGGAAGTTGTCAATCAGTTAATCGAACTTCGCCGCCGCGCCGCTGATTATATGAACCGCGACGGTTTTGTCGCCCGCGATGAATACTTTTTCGCCGAGCAAAACGCGCGTCTGGTAAAAAATGCCGAAGAATATTATCGCTCTATGTTCCACGGGCGCGTTTCTTCTTGGAATTTGCGCGACCGGCATATGGCGGAAACGATTCACGCTTTGGCAGCGCATCTCGAAACTCAAGGGCAAGCGGCAAAAATCGTCGTTTGGGCGCACAATTCACATCTCGGCGATGCGCGAGCAACGGAAATGGGGAAACGCGGCGAGTGGAATGTCGGGCAACTTGTACGTGAAAAATATGGAAACCGAGCGATTTTAATCGGCTTTACAACGCATGTAGGAACGGTTACGGCGGCGACTAACTGGGACGAACCAGCAAAGCTAAAAAAAGTCCGACCTTCGCACAAAGACAGCTATGAACAGATTTTTCACCAAACCGAATTGCCGCAATTTTTTCTAAATCTGCGCGATAAAGAAACTCAAGAAATTTTACGCCGTCCGCAACTTGAACGCGCTATCGGCGTAATTTATCGTCCCGAAGCCGAGCGTGTCAGTCATTATTTTACCGCCATTTTATCAGAACAATTTGACGGCGTAATTCATTTTGACGAGACACGCGGCGTTGAACCGCTCGATAAAACAGCGAGTTGGACACACGAAGACCTGCCGGAAACTTTTCCCGCCGGGGTTTAGCGGATGATTTATAAATATTTTGTTTGATATTTTCCGACGCATTATCTTATTAATCAAAAAGGCGAAATCGAACTTAAAACTAACGGTTTCGATAAAGCCTCATTGCTTTACTCAAATATAAACAGGCTGTTGCTGTCGGATTAACAAGTAAAAAGCGGAAAGCCCGAAAGACTTTCCGCTTGATAACGAAGTTTTAAATTCGTTTTATTTGTTGTAGCGATAAGTTGTATATTGCGAATCCATCCGCGCATCCTGACCGCCAGTAAATTGGAACATACACGAATCGTCCGTATAATCCATAAAATTTGTAACCGGGTCGAGACCTGATTTATTACGGCAGGAATCTTGTCCAATCGGGCAACCATAAGCTGCCGAGCGTTCCGCCGCCGTGTCGGAAACATAATCGCCGCTTCCGTTACAGCCGCCTTGGAAAGTGTGATATAAACCCATCCAATGTCCGACTTCGTGCGTTGCCGTATCGCCTTCATCATACGGCACGGCACCTCCGCCCGGCAGTGAACTGTAAAGCAAAACAACGCCGTCTTTAAGCGGCGCGCTGGCGTAGCTGGACGGAAAAGTCGCGTAACCCAAAATACCGTTGCTTGGATTACAGGTGTAAATATTCAAATCTTTCGCCGTTCCTTTGTGCAGAGCATTTTTCATTGCCGTTTCCGACGTTCCGTAACAACCGTTATAC
>JACCYR010000444.1 GCA_013696385.1 Acidobacteriota bacterium | reverse complement strand
GTTCCGGGCGTGGTCGAAAGTATAAAAATTATTACGGAAAAGGCTTCGACGCGCATTGCCCGTTACGCTTTTGAATTTGCAGCCCGCGAAGGTCGCAAAAAAATTACGGCAATGCACAAGGCAAACATTATGAAACTTTCAGACGGTTTATTTTTGGAATGTTTCTACAACGTGGCAAAAGATTTTCCCGACATCGAAGCTGACGATAAAATTATTGACAACGCTTGTATGCAACTTGTCATGCGTCCCGAACAGTTCGATGTTTTGGTTCTGGAAAATCTTTACGGCGATATTGTTTCGGATCTGTGCGCGGGTTTGATTGGCGGACTCGGACTTGCGCCGGGCGCGAATATCGGCGAAATCGGCGCGGTTTTTGAAGCCGTTCACGGTTCTGCGCCCGATATTGCCGGTCAAGGCATTGCGAATCCGACAGCTATTATGATGTCGGGTTGGTTGATGCTGCGGCATATCGGCGAAAAGGACGCGGCAGAACGCGCCGAAAAAGCGATGATGGACGTTTTTGTCGAAGGCAGAATTCGCACTAAAGATTTGGGCGGCGCGGCAAGCACCGCCGATTTTGCCAACGCGATTATTGACAAGTTGAAACAGTAAAAGTCAGCCGCGAATAACACAAATCACTGTGGTTTATGTTATACGGAAATAAATTGGATTGGCGAGTTAAACTTTTTTCTGAAAAATAGTGAATAATTGATAGTCAATAGTGAACAGTTTGCGGCGTGTGAACGAGAAACTATTCACTATTGGCTTTTAACTATTCACTAAACGGTTTATTCTGCCGCTTCGGTCTTGGTGCCGCATTCGGGACAGAATTTTGCGCCCGGTGCGAGTTCGGCTTGGCAGTTGGAGCATTTTGCTTTTTCCTGACTTGCGCCGCATTCGGAGCAGAATTTTGCGCCTTCGCGGAGTTCCGCGCCGCATTTAACGCAGGGAACTTTGCCGACCTCTATTGTCGCGCCGCAATCGCCGCAAAATTTTGTGCCTGCCGCATTCGGCTTGCCGCAACTCGGACACGGAACGGTGTTTGTTTGCGAAGATTGTCCGCTTTGTCCGCCCGACTGACCTTGACCGAAAGCGTTTGCCATTTGCCCGCCGACGGCAAAACCCGCGCCTAAACCTGCGCCTAAACCTGCGCCGCCGCCTTCATTTTGCGCCGCATCGCGCAGAGCATCCGCCGCTTGAAACTGCATATATTTTTGTGCGTCGCCGAGCGCGCCCATCGAACTGCGTTTATCGAGTGCTGCTTCGACTTCGGGCGGCAAACTAATGTTTTCAATATAAAATTTTGTAACTTCTAAACCGTAAGTTCGGAAATCTTCGTTTATTTTAGCGCGAATTACTTCGCCCATTTCTTTATATTGCGCGGCAAGGTCAAGCGCGGGAATTTTCAACTCGCCGATAGCATCGGAAAATTCCGTTACGATGGCGCGTTTAAGCTGCGTGTCAATATCTTCGGTTTGAAAATGTGCATTTGTTCCTGCCACTTCTTTAATAAATTCGCGCGGGTCGGCAACGCGCATCGAATACGCGCCGAAAGCACGAAGCCGGACGATGCCGAAATCCGCGTCGCGCAGCATAATCGGATTGGAAGTTCCCCATTTCATATCGGTAAACTGTTTTGTGTTGACGAAATAAACTTCCGCTTTGAACGGCGAGTTAAAACCGTATTTCCACGCGCCGAGCTTCGACAGAATTGGTGTATTTCCGCCGTCAATTGTGTAACGACCGGGACCGAAAACGTCGGCGACCTGTCCTTCAAAAACGAAAACTGCCGCTTGCGACTCGCGGACAATTAACTGCGCGTCGTTTTTAATCTCTTGTCCGGCAACCGGAAAACGATAAAGTATCGTATCTTTCGAGTCGTCGAGCCATTCAATAACTTCGATAAACTGATTTAGTGCCGCTTCTTTAACTTTGTCGAAAATACTCATTTTTATTTCTCCTTATTGCTTTATCTTAACGATAAAATATCTCATAAAGTTGCGGGAAATGGAAGTTTTGACGCGATTTTTATGATAATTAAAAGTTTATTTTTCAGTCTGAATTTTGTGTCTTTTACTTTTTCACGAGTGTTGAGTTCAAACTGCCGCCGGTTAAAAGCCATTTGACGGCGATTGCTTTTTTGTAAATAACCAGAGAAGCAGAATCATTGCCAAACCGCCCGAAACATCCAATAAAACATCATAAATTGAGCCGGTTCTGGTTAAATTAAGACTTTGATTATATTCGTCAATCGAAGCTACCGAAACAACCGTCAGAAAAGAAACCGCAAACCAGTATTTCCGCAAAAATTCTTTGCTTGAGTTCCGAAAAGCCCGCCAAGCCCAGAACGCCAATATCGCGTATTCGATGAAATGTGCGGATTTGCGAATGTAGAGGTGATAAATATCAATAGTTGCTTCAGGCGCGTTGGGAAAAAGAAAAATCAAAAACGGACGAATAAAACGGGAAGTATTCGACATTGAGGCTTGCGACATCGAAGCCAATAGAACCAACCCAATCCACAAAATTAAAGGTGCGTAACGAAAAAATCGCCCGCGCCGGTTTGCTGAATTTTTTGAAATTTTCACAAATAAAACTATTTCCGAATAATGATTCGACCCTATTTTACAATGCCATCGGGCAACAAACAACTCAAATAATTTAATTGTTTAAGCGGAAAATTTTTTATAATACTCAACAACTTTTTTTTGAAATATCAATCAAGACAAAGACAAATTTTGATTGTAAATCATAAGCAATCAGCAAAATCCGAAAATAAAAAACGAGCAGCGATTTTTCGCTACTCGTTTATTTTCACCTATTTAATGTTAAGAAGCGTTTTGAGTTCCAGCTTTAGCTGGCTTTTCGCAAATTAAGAGCCAACTAAAGTTGGAACTCAAAACGCTCACATTTAATTTTGAACGATTACTTAAATTATCGAATCGGTGAAGAAGATTGCACAGTAATTATAGAACCAGCTTTGAGTTCGAGGTCGTCTTTGCCCTGCACGATAACCGAACCTGCGCCTGCGCCGCCGCCGATAATTGCGCCAATTGCCGCGCCTTTTCCGCCGCCGGCGATGGCACCGATAATTGCGCCGATACCTGCGCCGATGCCGCCGCGTTTGATGGTTTCTTTGGTTTGGCTATCACCTTTCGCCACGCCTTCATTGTCAATTTTAACGACTTCGCCTTTTTCGTTAGTTACGCTTTGCAGAATTCCCGAAAAATCGTAACTTCGACCATTTGGCAAACGAATTCGTTCAAAATTAAATGTGATTTGCGAGCGTCCCGAAACTTTGCCGGAACGGTCAATACCCGAAAGATAACCTTCGATTACCGCGCCGCGATATTCGTTTGGCTCAGTTACCGTCATCCGAAAACGGTCGCCCGTTTGCGAAACTTTTGTGTCAATATCGTTTTCCAAAGTTCCGGTCAAAACCGCACCGTTCCGCACGATAAAAGTTCCTGTGCGTCCCGTCCGCGTGGTCGGATAATTGTTCGGATAATTATTTCGGTTGTTATTCGGGTCGTTACTTGAATAAGTTCCGTCATTGCTCGAATAGTCGTTGTTGGAATTATCGTAATCATTAAGCCGCACAATTGTATCGGTTTTTCGATAAATGCTTTCAGCGAAAACGGTTTGGCGCAGATAATTAGCCGTGATTTGGCGCGTTACGCGCAGTGCGTTGCCATTATCAATCAGAGCAAAAACAACCGTATAATCGTTATCGCCGCCGAGACTTGAAACCGTCAATTCCTGCCCGCGAAGCGTCGCGCGGACGCGAAGCATTCTGCCGTCGTCGAGTTTTTCGGTGCGGTCGCGCCCGTCCGCCGTAAAGGTGATTTGCTTGGCGTTTGACGAAGCCAAAGTTATTTGGTCGCCGCGCACGTCAACGGCAATTTGTTCGGGTGCTTGGAGTTTATTTTCCAAATCGCGTTGCGCGTCAGGATTGTTCCGCACATTGCCATTTCTAATGGCGCGGTCGGCAACATCGCGCGTGTTTTCGCTCCGCGAAGTGTCAAGTTGATAAGTTCCCGTTAAATTATTTTCAGATACCGGCGGATAGCGTTCATAATTTGGAGTGCGGTTATTATTTGGATAACGGTTGTCGTTCGGATAAGAATTCCCATCGTTCCAAGACCAGCCGATACTGTAATTTGCGGCTAAACGGTCAAGCAGCGCACGAGTTGCAAGCCAATCTTTTTGCAGTCTACTGCTAAAACGCTGACGCATCACGATGTCGTTAACGCCTTTTGCCGGGTTTAAAATCTCAGAAACATATTCCGCCGTTTCTTGCCGACGTTGAAACTGAGTTTGAAATTCACCGATGCTGTCTTCGAGTCGGTCTAGATAATTTTTAATGTCATCCGCGTCTTTTTGATTTTTTGAACGGCGGTTTAACTCGTTGTTTAAACCGTAACGAAAATCGTCAACTTTTGAATTCAAACTCCGCAAAATATCGCGCACTTCGCGCTCATTACGGCGAACTTGCCCGTCGGCTTGAGCGACAATGCCGAAAATCATCAAACCAATCATTAAACAAATCGAAAATATACTCTTAAACCTATTCATCACTTTTCTCCTTCTCAAAATCACTTCGCAAAGTCTAGATAACGTTTGCCATAGGTTAAGAAGCACTTATTATGCCAAAAGGTTATTAGCGGCAAAATATCGTGCTGCTTTCAAAAAATTTGTGTTAAAATTCTGCAAATCTACTCTTTAGATTCGTTCAAAACAAGAGGAATTTTTATGTCAGAGAGCAATTACAAAGCAACAATTCAATACGCCGGCGACGAATTTTATATCGGCACAACGCCGAGCGGACACGCCCAAATTATTGACACAAAAGGCGATAGGAAATCCGCGCCGTCGCCGCTCGAAATGCTTCTGGTTTCAGTGGCAGCTTGCACAGCGGTTGATGTCGTATCAATTCTGCAAAAGAAACGCCAGGACGTAACTGATTACAAAGCTGAGATTACGGGTGAACGGCGTGAAGAGCATCCGCGGGCGTTTATAAAACTTCATATTCACCATATCGTATATGGACGCAACGTTTCCAAACAAGCCGTCGCGCAAGCCGTTGAACTGTCGGACACAAAATATTGCAGCGTTGCTGCAACGGTTCGTCCGACGGCGGAAATTACGACATCTTTTGAGATTATCGAAGTCGGTAAATAATACCAATTGAAATCTATGTTGAGGAGAAACATACAACCAAAATGAAAAGAAGACTGATAGTTTCTTTGGTTTTTCTGTTAGCGTTTTCCACCAATATTTTCGCGCAGGACGCGATGAAAAAATGGCAAACGTTTAATTTTGGCAAACAGAAAATTACAAGAAGCCAAATTGCCAAACTCGACGGCGAACAACTGCAAATTCTGCGCGGCATCGTTTTTGGCAAGCGCGGACGCATTTTTAAAGAGAAAATTATTCAGCAATATCTCGGAAAACAAACTTGGTATAAACCAAAGGAAAATTTTTCAAACGCGGTTTTGACCAAAACCGAGCGCGAAAACCTTGACGTTATTCGCCTTGCCGAAGCCGCAAGTCACGATGCAGTCGAACCCGGCGATTTACGCTATTGGCAAATAAGGAAAATTCCCGACGAAAAACTTTATACGGAAACGGCGGCGCAATGGCGAATTATGATTGCTGAAGTCGAAGCGATTCACGGCAAACGCTTTGACAGCGAACCTTGGCTGCAAAAATATTTTGAAGAACGCTATTGGTATAAACCTAATCCGAATTACTCGTCCGACGTTTTAACCGAAATCGAGCGCGGAAACTTGGAGAAACTTAATGCCAAACGCGGTGAAGACCGCAAAGTCGCGGTTTCGGTTGGCGATATGGACAAATTTCAAAATGTTTTGCTGACCGAAGAAATCTTAAAAGGTTTGTCAATGAACGATTTGCGCTTGATTCGCAACGAATTTTGGGCGCGGCGCGGGCGCAAGTTTGTTACGCCCGGTTTCCAACAAGTTTTTGAATGGCGCGAGTGGTATAAACCTGCCAAAGACCAGTCAAAAGTTAAGTTAAATAAAATCGAGGAACAGAATGTCAAATTTATTGAAGGAATCGAAATAAAGCTGCGTGAAAAAATCGCGCTTGAGCCGATAACTGCGGAAATGGTTGACGGCTTGTTTGTCGAAGATTTGCGCGTTTTGCGAAACGAGATTTACGCGCGGCGCGGGCGCGTTTTCAAAGACCAGACTTTGCAGAAATACTTTGAAGCGCAAAGCTGGTATCAGCCAAATCTCGATTTCAAAGACGAAATGCTGTCGGAAACGGAATCGAAAAATCTGGCGATTATCCGCGAAACTGAGCAAAGCGCAATCAGCAAATTTGCCGAAGAGGAAGGCTGATAAAACTAAAACTAAAGTTCCGCGTGTCGGAACTCTCAAAAACACAAAAAGAGCGGAAGAACAAATTATTCTTCTTCCGCTCTTTTTGCCTCTGATAAATCTAATTTCACTTTATCGGCGTTATTGTATAAATTACTTGTGAGG
>JACCYR010000434.1 GCA_013696385.1 Acidobacteriota bacterium | reverse complement strand
CCTTTAGACTTGAGTCCTGAGACTTAAATATATGCAGTGGTTGGCAGAAATTTGTGTTAATCGTCCGGTTTTTGCGACCGTTATTGTTCTTCTTTTTACGGTGGTCGGCGGTTTTTCGTTTTTTACGCTCGGCGTTGACCGTTTTCCGAAGATTGATTTGCCGACCGTGAGCGTGCAGACGACGAACACCGGAGCCGCGCCGGAGCAAATGGAAAGCGAAGTAACCGACATTATCGAAGGCGCGGTCAATACCGTTCCCGGAATTGACGAAATGCGCTCGACTTCTTCGCAGGGGCGTTCAAACGTTACGCTTACTTTTAATCTCGAAAAAGACCCGGACCAAGCCTATCAGGAAATTCAGCAAAAACTCAGCGGTGTTCTCAATCGGTTGCCGGAAACCGCCGACCCGCCGACGGTTCGCAAATCCGACCCCGATTCTCAGCCGGTTTTGATATATGCCGTTAGTGCGCCGCGCAATGTAGTGGAACTGACCGATTTGGTGCAAAACCAGATTCAGGAACGGATTGAAAATGCCGACGGAGTTGGCGAAGTCCAGATTTTCGGCGGACGGACACGCGAAATAAAAATTTTTATCAATCCCGACCGGCTTCGCGCCTACAATCTCTCGGTAACGGAAGTTTCCAACGCCATCAGAGCGCAAAACACGGAATCGCCGGGCGGTTCGGTCAACGAAGGCGCCAGGACAACGGCATTACGCACGCTCAGTAAAATTACCGACATCGACGAGTTCGGCGAGTTGGTAATCACGACGCGCAACGGTTTTCCGGTCAAAATTAAAGATGTCGGGCGCGTCGTGGACGGCGGCGTTGACGCGACGACGGCGGCATCGCTCGATAGTGTTCCATCGGTTTTCGTCGCTATTCGCAAACAGTCCGGCTCAAATACAGTTGCGCTAATTCAAGACGTTAAGCAGAGAATGGCGGAAATTATTCCGACTTTGCCGCCGGATGTAAAGGTCGCCGTAACGCGCGACCAATCGGAATTTATCGAAAACTCGCTTGCCGCGATTGAAGAACATCTCGTTCTCGGCGGTTTGTTTGCCGCAATCGTCGTATTTTGTTTTTGTGGAATATTCGCACGACGATTATTGCCGCTTTAGCGATTCCGGTTTCGATTATTGCCGCTTTTGCCGCCATTGCCGCGCTTGGTTATTCGCTCAATCAAATGACGATGCTTGCCTTAACGTTGATGGTCGGCATTGTGATTGACGACGCGATTGTCGTTTTGGAAAACATCTATCGTTATGTCGAAGAAAAGGGAATGAATCCTTTTCAAGCGGCGATTGAAGGAACACGCGAGATTGGCTTAGCGGTTTTGGCGACGACGCTTTCGTTGCTTGCCGTCTTTATTCCCGTCGGTTTTATGACCGGAATTGTCGGGCGTTTTATGTCGTCGTTCGGATTAACAAGCGCGGCAGCGATTGCCGTTAGTTTGATTGTTTCATTTACCTTAACGCCGATGCTGGCGGCGCGTTGGATTAAACCGCGTAAAGAAAAAATTGAAACCGAGAACGAAGACGAATTACGAATTACGAATTACGAATTACGTGAAGCGACAACCGACGGAGAAATACCGGACACATTAGAAATTGAGCCAATCCAAAATCCAAAACCCAAAATCCAAAATGAGAGTAAGGATTCCTGGTTTTACGACAAAGTTGACCGTTCTTATACGTGGCTGCTAAAACTTTCGATGGCACATCGCTGGATTATCGTCGGTTTGTGTATCGCGGCTGTCGTTTCAATTTATCCGCTGTTTAAAATTGTCGGGATGGCATTTCTGCCGGACGAAGATGAATCGGCTTTTCAAGTTTCCGTGCGCGGTCCGCAGGGAACAAGTCTTGCCGCCACGCAAAGCATTCTCGACCGCATCGGGCGCGACATCCGCGACCAGCTTCCCGGTGTGCAAAATACATTGGTGCAGGTTGGCGGTTGGGGCGGCGGAGCAACCAATACCGGAAATGTTAATGTCAGTTTGCTGCCGGTTTGCCGACCGCAAATTTTCGCAAGCTGATTTGATAAATAAAACTCGCGGAATAGTCAAGAAATATCAATCAAAGGATTATCGCGTCAATGTTTCCGGCTCGTCCTCAATCGGTTCAAGTCTTGGATTAGGGCGCGGCGGTTCGGGCATCGGTTATTACATCGCCGGTCCAGACATCCAAAAACTCGACGAATATTCCAATCAATTAGTCGAAATATTGCGGGCGGACGACACTTTCCGCGATGCCGACCGTTCGCTCGAACTCGGAAATCCCGAAATTCGCGTCTTGATTGACCGCGCTAAAGCGGCTGATTTAGGCGTTCAGGCGGGCGATGTCGCGCAAGCCTTAAATGTTCTTTCCGCCGGTCAGCGCGTTTCGACCTTCAGCGAAGACTCAGACCAATTTGATGTCGTTGTGCAGGCGGACGAACCATTTCGCCGCACTCGCGACAGTTTGCAGTATTTTTCGGTAGCTTCGTCAAACGGCGGAACTGTCGGTTTAGAAAAACTGGTCAAAATTGAAGAAGGCACGAGTCCGGCTTCAATCAGTCGTCTGAATCGCCAGCGGCAAGTTACGATTTCCACGAGTCTGCCGCCGAACGCTTCGGAATCTGACGCGCTTGCCGTGCTTGAAAAGCACGTCGCATCATTGAATTTGCCGCAGGAATATCGCACCGGCGTAACCGGACAATCAAAAGAACTGCAACGCGCATATGAGTCATTTATGCTGGCGTTTCTGCTCTCGTTTGTCTTTATGTATCTGATTTTGGCGGCGCAGTTTGAATCGTTTATTCACCCGATTACGATTTTGCTCACCCTGCCGCTTTCGATTCCGTTCGCGTTGCTTTCAACTTTAATTGCTGGACAGACATTGAATATATTCTCCGCGCTCGGCATCTTGCTTCTTTTCGGGATTGTCAAAAAGAATGCGATTTTGCAGATTGACCATACAAATCAGTTGCGCGAAAAAGGTATGGTGCGGTATGACGCAATTATTCAGGCAAACCGCGACCGTTTGCGCCCGATTTTGATGACGACGCTTGCGCTCGTTGCCGGAATGATTCCGCTTGTCGTGGCAAGCGGCGCGGGCGCGGCAACCAACCGTTCAATCGGAATTTTGGTTGTCGGCGGGCAAAGTATGTGTTTGCTTTTGACGCTTTTAGCCGTGCCGGTTTTCTATTCGCTCTTTGACGACGCGCAGGAATCGCATATTTGGGGCAGATTAGCCAGTAGTTATGAGAATTTCAAAATTAACAGTTTGCGTCCGGCATATCAAAAATTTGCGGCAATCTTTAGAACTTCCAAAGGCGAAACTGAAATTGAAGAAACAAATTTGGATGTAAATAGTGATGGTTATGCCGAACCGACTTCGAGTAAATAATTATTGAGGATTAGCCGCAAAAACACACAAAAGGCTCAAAATTATTTCTAAAATGTAATTGTTTTTCTTTTGATTTTTATTTTGTGAATTTTGTGAATTTTTGCGGCTAAATTTTATTGTTATGAGTAAAAAAGCAATTCTAATTATCTTTTTAATTCTTCTGACGGTTTTCGCGGCATCGGCGCAAACACCGCAGGCAACTCCGCCGCCGAATCAGCCGACCACGCCGCCGACCCAGCAGCAGACCGAAATTCAGCAGCAGAATAATAATCAAACGCAACGCAACAATCAGCAAAATCAAACGACGAATCCGAATCAAACGCCGCCGCCGGTTACAGCACCAATACAGCCGCAAACGCCCGGCGTTACGCCGAGCGGACAAATCTCGAATCCAAGCACTGTTATTCAGCAATCACCGACGCAAAATGTCGGCAATTCCGGCGTTGCTCCGGCGGTTTTGCCTGACGACCCGCCGCCGATCGCGCCGAATTTTGAAGCACCGATTCGTCCGCTTCCGTCTGCCGAGCGCGTCGGCGTGGATATGATGAATCAACTGCCGTTGACGCTCGAAGAAGCCGTTACGATGGCTTTACAAAACAGCAACGACATTGACACAACGCGCAACGACGTGCAGGTTGCTGAATTTAATCTGCGGGCGGCACGCGGCATTTATGACCCGAATATCGTTTCTGAAAACTATTACGAAAGCGCGACCACACCGACGGCTTCGACTATCGGCGGCGCAACCAACGGTTCGGTAACGCAAAATCGCTTTTTTAATTCGGCGGGCGCAAGCGGTTTTTCGCCATATGCGGGCGGCACATATTCGGCTGATTTTAATTCGTCGCGCCTGACGACGAGCAACAGCAACGCCACGCTCAATCCGCAATTTCCGTCGGCTTTGACGTTTTCGTATATTCAACCGCTTTTTCGCGGGCGGCGTTTTGACAATAATCGGCGGCAAATCGAAATTGCCAAAAAAAATCTGAGTTTGACGGACGCGCAGTTTCGCCAACGCGCCATCGAAGTTATCGCGCAGGTCGAAAGGTCTTACTGGGATTTGGCGTATGCTTTGCGTAATTTGCAGGTGCAGATTGATGCGGTCAAACAAGCGCGTCAGCAGCTTGAAAGCAATCAAAGATTAGTGTCGAAGGGCGTTCTTGCGCCGATTGATATTATTGCCGCGAATACCCAAATTACGACATTTGAGCAGAGTGTTTATACGGCGCAGGAAGACGTTACGCGGGCGGAAAATACTGTAAAAACTTTGATGCTGCCGGACAGAACCGCCGCCGAATGGTCG